>CAZMXD010000167.1:0-4799 GCA_964570185.1 uncultured Nitrospina sp.
GTAATGGCCGCCACAAAGGAAGACGTAGTTTCCTTCATCGATAATATGACTGTTTTAGAGATGTCAGAATTTGTAAAAGAATTAGAAGATAAATATGGTGTGACCGCTGCAGCACCTGCTGTTGCTGTTGCTGCACCCGCTGCAGGAGGTGGTGATGCTGCTGCCGAAGAGAAAACTGAGTTCGATGTTGTGCTTACTGCTGCAGGTGATAAAAAAATTCAGGTTATCAAAGAAATTCGAACCATTACGGGGTTGGGATTAAAAGATGCGAAGGATCTTGTCGAGGCAGCTCCCAAGGCAATTAAAGAAGGTGTGAAAAAAGAGGAAGCTGAGGAGATTAAAAAGAAGGTCGAGGAGGCGGGCGGTACTGTGGAAGTTAAATAACGGAGATCTAGTGCAGCAATTTTGTATTTGCTTTAGCAGAAAAATTTTCCGTTAATCTTTCTTCCAGAAGGTGTGGCCCTATGTCAAAAAACCGTTCTCAAAGAGCGCTTGGCAATCTTAGACAAAGAAAAAATTTCGCACGAATTCCGACAGTAATTGGTATTCCCAATCTAATCGAGATCCAAAAAAAATCTTTTGAGTATTTCCTTCAGTGGGACGTTGCTCCTCATGATCGAAAGAAAAGGGGATTAGAAGACGTCTTTAGCGATGTCTTCCCAATTTCCGACTTAAATATTAACGCTCGTATTGAATATGTGGGCTTTGAAGTCGGTATATGGGAATGTGGTTGTGGTGAGTTTAAGGAGCTCGGAGGTCCAGGTATCTTTTGTGATGCCTGCAAGCAGGAAGTCGCTTACAAGGAAAAGCATAAGTTTAGTGAATGCAGGCAAAAGGGTCTTACCTATTCAGACCCCATCAAGATTATGGTCCGTCTTGTGCTTTTTGATCGAGAAGCGGTTGACATTAATGCCCGCGTTTTAAAAAATTTACTTGGCAGAATAATTGTTGAAGAGGTTAAGAAGCCAGGTACTTCAAAAAATCTAATCTCAGCTAAAACTGAAATCACTGAAGAAGTTACAGCTCTTCTTGAAAAAGAAAAAGTGCCTCAGATCACTGTGAACAGTATTCGGGAGGTTAAAGAGCAGAAGATTTTTCTTGGTGAGATGCCTGTAATGGGCCCGACTGGGACCTTCATGATCAATGGAGTCGAGCGCGTTATTGTTAGTCAGATGCATCGCTCTCCGGGCGCTTTTTTTTCGCATGACAAAGGTAAGTCGCATGTAAGTGGTAAGGTTCTTTACTCGGCGAGAATTATTCCCGATCGTGGTTCTTGGATAGATTTTGAATTTGATATTAAGGACCTGCTGTATGTCAAAATTGATCGCAGACGGAAGCTTCCAGCAACTATTCTTTTGCAAGGTTTTGGAATGGATGTCAAAACTATTCTGAAGACCTATTACAACATTGAAAAAATAAGTATCACAAAAGACTTCCGCTTTTTTATGGGAAGTAAAAACCTGCTTATCGGGTTCAAGGTTAAGGAGGATGTGATAGATTCAAAAACCGATGATGTGATTTTAAAGGCGGGTAAAAAGGTAACAATAGGTGTTGCTAAAAAATTAGGTCGGATGACCAAATCTTCTAAGGTCGAGATCGATCCAGAAAGCCTGATAGGAAAATTTTTATTCGAGGAAATTGTTGATCCTGAGACAGGGGAAATTGAAGTTGACGCCAATCATGAAATTACTGAAGGTGTGGTTGGGATAATTAAGAAAAACAAGCTCACCGATATCCAAATTTTGCATATTGACGAAGAGACATCGGATTCAGTTATCCGAGATACTTTAGCGGTTGCAAAAATTCAAAATCAGGAAGAGGCGATCAAAGAAATATATAAAAGGCTCCGCCCAGGGGATCCGCCAACTCCCGAAATAGCACGTTCTCTTTTTGCTAATTTATTTTTCAATCCCAAGCGATACAACTTATCTGTGGTAGGTCGAATTAAGTTAAACCAGAAATTTGGTTTAAATATTCCAATGGAGAACCGACTGCTGACTTTGGAAGACTTGGTGGCAGTTGTTAGGCACATTGTCGATCTCAGAAATGGAATCGGTGATATTGATGACATAGATCATCTTGGTAACCGCAGGGTCCGTGCCGTGGGGGAATCTTTAGAAAACCAATTCCGTGTCGGAATTGTTCGAATGGAGAGGGCAATTATTGAGAGAATGTCTATACAGGATTTAGATGTTTCAATGCCTCATGATTTGATCAATTCTAAACCAGTCACAGCAGCCATTAAGGAATTTTTTGGAAGCAGTCAATTATCCCAATTTATGGATCAAACGAATCCGCTTTCTGAGGTCACGCATAAACGACGCCTCAGCGCATTGGGCCCTGGGGGTTTGACAAGAGAGCGCGCTGGGTTTGAAGTGCGTGATGTGCATCCGACCCATTATGGTCGTATATGTCCTATTGAAACACCAGAGGGTCCGAATATCGGATTGATTGCATCTTTGAGCACCTACGCCCGTGTCAACGACTATGGATTCATTGAAACTCCGTATAGAAAAGTTACAAACTCGATTGCTCAGGGGAATGTTGAGTTTCATACTGCCTTGGTTGAGGATAAGTATGTGATTGCTCAAGCCAATGCAAAGATAGATGATAAGAAGAAGTTCTCAGATTCAATTGTTTCTGCTCGCAAAGGTGGAGATTTTGTTCTTTCTCCCAGAGAAAAGGTGGACTACATGGATGTATCGCCTAAGCAATTGATCAGTGTGGCAGCATCCCTGATTCCGTTTTTGGAAAACGATGACGCAAATCGTGCTTTGATGGGTTCAAATATGCAACGCCAAGCAGTTCCCTTGTTGCGTTCCGAAGCACCACTTGTGGGTACTGGTATGGAATCAATTGTAGCTCACGATTCTGGTGCGGTAGTGGTTGCTGAAAGCGATGGTGAAGTCATTAGCGCAGATGCAACACGAATTGTGGTCCGTACTGACAAGAAGCCGGCGGGAAAAGTTAAAACTCTCAGAAGTCAGCTGGATTCCAATGTTGATATTTATTCGCTTCATAAGTACCAGCGATCCAATCAAAATACTTGTATTAACCAACGCCCTCGAGTTTCTTCAGGAATGGTAGTGAAAAAGGGTGATGTGCTGGCAGATGGGCCTGCGACCGATCATGGAGAGTTGGCTTTGGGACGAAATATTCTAGTTGCCTTCATGCCTTGGGGTGGTTACAACTTTGAGGATGCCATTATTGTTAGCGAAAAGCTTGTAAAGGAAGATGTCTATACCTCCGTTCATATAGAAGAGTTTGAGATCGAAGCTCGTGACACCAAGCAGGGAAAGGAAGAAATCACTCGTGACATCTCCAATGTGGGAGAAGAGGCTCTTAAAAACTTGGATGAAAGCGGTATCATTCGAGTAGGTGCGAACGTCAAGCCTAATGATATTTTGGTAGGTAAGATTACGCCTAAAGGGGAAACTCAGCTTAGCCCAGAGGAAAAACTTCTTAAAGCTATTTTCGGTGAAAAAGCGGGCGACGTTCGTGATACCTCGCTTCGTGTGCCACCTGGAGTACATGGCACGGTCATTGATGTAAAAGTGTTTTCAAGAAAGGGAATTGATAAGGATTCCCGCACATTGGCAATTGAAGAAGAGGAGATTTCCCTGATTCAAAAGGATTATAACGATGAAATAGACATTGTTAAAAGTGAAACTGGGAAAAAAATGCACAGTCTCCTTGTTGGGGAAAAGGTCTCCAAGTCGACAACAGTTGGCAGGGTAAGTTTTAAAAAAGGTCAGGTTGTGGAAGGGCAAGAGATTGCTAAAATGAGTATCAAGGATTTGGCTAAGGTTCCAGTTCAGGGAGTAGATGAAAAAACCCTTCTTGATATGGAATCCAGTTCTAAAGAGCAGGTGGGAATTCTTAAATCCATGCTTGAAGAAAAAGTTTCTCGTTTGAAAAAGGGTGATGATTTGTCACCTGGTGTGATCAAGCTGGTAAAGGTTTTTATGGCAATGAAGCGAAAGCTTCAAGTGGGCGATAAAATGGCTGGCAGACATGGCAATAAAGGTGTTGTCTCCACCATTGTTCCTGAAGAGGATATGCCTTATATGGAAAGTGGCAAGCCTATTGAGCTAATTTTGAATCCGCTGGGCGTGCCATCGCGAATGAACGTAGGGCAAATTCTAGAAACCAATTTGGGAATGGCCGCCAAATCTAACGACAAGTTTATGGCAACACCTGTTTTTGATGGCGCAAAAGAAAACGAAATCCGAGAGTTGTTGCGGCAGGGAAATTGTTCTGAAACGGGCGAGGTTAGACTGATCGATGGTCGCTCAGGTAAACCGTTTCGACAGAATGTCATGGTGGGTTACCTCTATATATTGAAGCTCCATCATTTAGTAGACGATAAAATTCATGCACGTTCAACAGGGCCCTATTCGCTGGTAACACAACAACCGCTGGGTGGTAAAGCCCAGTTTGGTGGTCAGAGACTCGGAGAAATGGAGGTTTGGGCATTAGAAGCTTATGGCGCGGCATACACCCTTCAGGAAATGTTAACGGTTAAGTCCGATGATGTAGAAGGTCGAAAACGTATGTATGAAGCTGTTGTAAAAGGTGATACACATCTTAACCCAAGCCTGCCGGAATCATTCAACGTCCTTGTCAAGGAACTACAGAGTTTGGCTATTGATGTTGAGCTGATTGAATCGGGAAAATAAACTTAATATGGCCTTAATTACTATTTGTGATGTCGGGCCTTGAAAAAAATTTTAACAGTTCGCTACAACACTATTAATAAAGGAGAAATCCCTGGTGGATAACCTTACACAATTCGATAA
>CAZMXD010000168.1:0-4786 GCA_964570185.1 uncultured Nitrospina sp.
TACTCCGTTGCCCCACCAATTGTGCAAAATTTCATGTGGAAAAGAGGAATGTAAAATAAAAGGAAATCGGATGATGCGTGATCCCATCAATGTAAAGGAAGGCATACCAAAACCTATCTGCTCCGGATTTTCAACAAGAGCAAATTTAGAGTAAGGGTAGGAACCTAACAACTTGCCATAAAAATCGATATAATATTTTGCTGTTTGGATATATTTATTTGCAAGATTATTTTCATCCTCCAATAAAAAAGCATAAAGGGCAATTTCTCCGTATTTTTCTTCATAAACATGAAAATGATTTCCAATCAAAAATATATCTTCCGAAGGCAATTTAGAATTCCATCTCACAACCCTCCTGCCCTTGACTAATTCTAATTTTTCCCGCTCTCCCTGACTTAACGATTCCCACGATTCCGGTAATGAAACCTCCATTTTAAAAGTAACCCTGCCGTTTGGATTTGTTTGAACAGGGTAAAAATATTCTGTGCCGGAAAAAACAAATCCATCCGACACCCTAGAGTCTACTTTTGATTCTGCATTTTCAACAAGGGGACCTGAATAATCCAGCTTAATAAATAGTTTTTCTGGACAGTTTTCTCCAGGCTTTTTCTGTATCAAAATTTTTTGAAGATGGGGGTTCCCTGGCACTGAGTTTTCAACAGAAAATATCCAACCAAGCGAAGTTTCTTTCTCTTCCACTTTCATTCCCGCATGAAGGTAAAAGCTATAAGAATCGCAATGGACATCCGTTGTTTCTATAGAAACCTTATCCTGAACTCGAATCATTGAGGTTAAAGGTTCATAAGTGATCTTTAATTCGTGATGAATAGGTTCAAGGGCATAAACTGAAGGTCCAATCAAAACCAACAGAAAACACAGTAAAATGAAAACTTTATAAAAATAGCTAGGTATCAAAAGACGTTTCATCTTTGCCACTTAGCGCCGTCCAAATGAACTAAAGGTTTCTTGTAATTTTCAAAATAAATATTCATAGCTTTCAAACCCTCTAGATAATTTTTCGCTGCAAACAATTCTGCTCCTGGCCCCTGGTATCGACGCGAAAACAAAGCGAGCCTTTGCGCTGTTCTCAACTGCAAATTGTGATCAAAAACATCCTGCTCTTTACTACTTAATCCTTTTACAGGGGGTTTTTGATAAATTCTATGACGTAAAATATTTAAAAAGCTTTCATCCGTTTCCCATTTCATGGGTGGCAATAAAGATACCCTGGAAAATTCAAGAAGTGGTTTGTCATCGGATATCTCTTCAGCGTTTTCCAAAAAATCAGATAAATGTTTTCCGTCAGCGAGAAAAAAATCTGCGAAATCCAGAAAAGACATCACCTTCATTTCTTCCGCCACCTTTTTAAGCTCAGGGTTTTCTAATTTTTTATCGAATAAGTTCTTATCAATAGTCACCTTTTCACGAGATCCTACTAATAGAACAATGCGAGTTAAAAAACTGTTCCAGACGGAAAATTTCGGAAACACATTTTTAAAAGTCTTAGTAATTGACTTCGCATCCCCAGGCCCTACTAAATGCAAGGGAAGCCACTGAACCAGAATCCCATCATTTTTAAGGCGGCTCAGGGCCAATTCATAGAACTCTTTGGAGTACAGATTAACCACACCCGCCTGTAATGGCGACATTGGCTCTATGATAATCACATCATAACGAGTTTTTGACCAACGTAAAAATGCCCGCCCATCCTGTACAAATATTTTTGTATTAGGACGCCGCAACACATCATGATTCCAATCTAAAAACCATTTCGAAAACTTTAAAACATTCCTGTCAATCTCCACACCGTGAATATTCACGTTTGGGAAAAGGGAAGCAATTCCCAATGTATTTCCAGTACCAAAACCTATAACGAGAACACTTTTAGGGGCGGAGTGAATAACCATAGGGACAAAACCCATAGCCTGCATATAAGTACTACCCGAAAAAGATCTGGAAACCGTAGCCGTACTAAAACCATCAAGATAAATGGTTCGTGCACCTGATTTCATATCTTCAACAACACTGATTGTAGAAAACTCTCCTTCTTTATAATCTAAAAGCCTTACTCTATCTTTGGGAACATTTATTTCCAATCGGGCTAAATTATGAACCCCGGATTGGTCAGTTTCTATCTTAGGAACAATTACCGTTTTTCCAATGAATAAAAAGATAAAAGTAGTAACCAAAGAAATAGAAGTCCAAAAAAGGTTTTGGTGTCTATATTTTGCTAAAACAAAAACCCCAAATAAAATCAATATCGCATAGATAAGATAAATTGATAAGCGAATACCAAAAAGAGGAATAAATACAAAGGGAGTCAGAATAGTACCAACAACTCCTCCCAATGTATTAATAAAATAGGCATTGCCAATCGCTTTACTTACACTTTCCAAATTCTGCGAATAAATATGACTAGCAACGGGAAATAGCAATCCAAAACCAACTGTAGGAATAAACATCAATCCAAATGCAAACAAAAATCTTATAAAAAGTGTTTTCCCAGATGAGTTTTCTAAACTATAAAAAAGCTGGTCCGCCAGCGAAGTCCATTCAGTCAAGTTTTCAAGCAAAGGTAAAATTACAATACAAATCAGACCAATAGCAATCTCGATCAGCAAAAATTTTAACACCCAATTTGATTCCCCTAACAATTTTCTTGCAACCAAACTTCCAAATGCAATCCCCGACAAAAAGGTAGCAAGGATCAACGCAAAAGAAAAAAGTGTTGTCCCCATGGGAAAAACCAAAATTCGTGTCCATAGAATTTCACTCGAAAGAGCAGCCATTCCGGAATAGGCAAACATCGCAAAAATCAAAAATACTATTGTTGGTGTAAGTTTTTCCTGTACAGCGGAGATTTTTGATTTTTGTCGTATATTGGAAGGTAATTCTTCTTGACTTAAAAATCGAACTCCAACAAAACACACAAAAAAAACCAAAGCATTTAATAATATCCCGACCCAAATAGCACCTTCGACGCCTAAAAAACGTATTGCGAAAAACTGTGTAAACAAGCAACCAAAAACAGCCCCCATGGTATTCCATCCGTATAAATGGGATAACCTAGAAAAAACCTGATCCTTATCAGAACCAACCGCCCAGTAACCTACCAAAGGGAGCGTAGCGCCCATTAGCAAGGTAGCTGGAAGCATCAAAAAAGTGCCGAAAATAAATTCCATGATATGAGTAATGAGCACTGTCTGACCGTCTACAGGTAATACCAAAGGATAAATTTTTCCTAATAATTCTAATCCCAATGGGAAAAAACAAGCGTACAAACCTATCAATCCCTCAAAAAGGCCATACCATAAAATCAATTTTTTCGATACACCAACTCTTGCGAGAATCCGCCCCATTACCCAAGCCCCGCATGCCAAACCAAACATAAAGGCACATAAAACCGCACTTAGAGCATATAAACTCGCTCCAAAAACAAGAGCCAAATAACGAAACCAAATAAGTTCGTAAACTAAAGTGGCCATACCTGAAGCAAACAAGCAGGCGTAGGCAATGAAATTAATTTGCAATTTTGAAGTCATAGAACTTTAAATTTTCCCATAGCCTTGTTAAGCAGTCAATTTGAGGTGTTGCAACCAAAATTTATGGATGATATTCTCATTTAAATCTAATTTTAATAACATTTTAATAAATAGACCCATGAAAAGCCGTTTCAGTGTTCTTTTTTACGCTCTAATTCTCAGTTTTGTTTTTTTAATAGCCATTAAAGGTTCAAGTTCGGCTCAAACAAGCCCGACACCAAAACCGAATATCAAAATCCCTAAATTGCTTGCCCGCGTAAACGGGGTTGATATCGAATCCAAATACATTCACTTCAGACTCAGTCAGATAATCAAAAAAGTCAATCGCCCTCTGACGGTAAAAGAAAAAACCAGCATCGTAAAAGACTTAATAGAAAAAGAAGTTGTGCGAGAACTTATTAATCAACAAGGACAAAAAGAAAACTTAGCATTAGATAATAAATTCATAGATAAAGAGCTTAAATCTCTTCAGTCACTCTATTCGTCTGAAAAAGAGTTCAATGATGCCCTAAAGGACCGAAATATAAATCTAGCGGATATTAAAAAGTCAATGCAGATTGACTTAAATGCCAAGCAACTTCTTAATGCGCATATAAAAGGAAAAATCAATATTTCCAATGAAGATGTGAAAAAATATTACGAAGAAAACAAATCAAATTACCAAAGACCTGAGGCTTACCGTGCGCGTCACATTCTCGCAGCATATTTTCCCCCTGAAGCATTGAGAAACCAAACTATGAAAGAATTGCGAAAAAACAAGGAGTTTTTCGCACGTATGGCAGAAGAAAAAATTGACAAGATAATTGAAGAACTTAAAAAAGGTGCGGACTTTAAAGAGCTTGCAAAAAATCAATCTGACGATGAGTCATCTCGAAAAACAGGAGGAGATCTGGATTATATTTACAAAGGGGTTTTTGATGCCAGTTTCGATCGGGCCGCAGAAAAATTAAATCCTGGAGAAATTTCAGGAAAAATAAGAACCCGGTTTGGATTTCATGTAATTCAACTTATAGAAAAAAAACCATCCGAGCTGGCAACCTTTGATGAAATGAAACCGGGGATTCAAAAACATCTATTTCTCAAAGAGGCTAAGAAACAGGTAGCAAGCTATGTTGAAAAGCTCAAACAAACAGCTAAAATTGAAACATTTTTTTGACAGAACAAATCAACGGAACTCATTTTTTATCAAAACTAGGTAAAACAACACTAATATTTTGACATGAAATCAGCCATTTGCTAACATT
>CAZMXD010000169.1:0-4771 GCA_964570185.1 uncultured Nitrospina sp.
AAATTTTGTAAGGATACCCGGTTTTTTATTTCCGATATATTTAGAGTCTATTTGTGTCACTGGAACAATCTCAATCCCACTGTTAGTTATAAAAACTTCATCAGCATTAAGTAGTTCATTTGCTGTTACAGGCTCTTCTATAAATGGAATTTTATTCTCTTTGGCAATATCAAGTACTACTTGCCGAGTAATTCCCGCTAATACATATGGGCTTATCGGTGGGGTTTTCAGGATCCCATTAGTTACTAAAAAAATATTACTGGTTGTTCCTTCTGTAACACCAAAATCCGGATCAACAATTACTCCTTCCATAAAATTATTTTTTTCTGAGAATATTTTTATAAGGATGTTTGATAAATAATTACATGATTTCAACCGTTTTGTTGTCCCATTGATTAAATGGGCGCGCTCTTTATAAAGTTTGATTCGAATTCCTTTTTTATAAAAATTCTTTTTGGGAGGGGTAAACGGATAAATATTAATTACCAGAGTTGGGGGTATATCAGAATCAATTTGAATATTTGATTTCGTGATACCACGAGTAACAGCAAGTCGAATAATCGCATTTTTAAACTTGTTTCTATCTGCAGTTTCTTGAACTGCCTTCATTAGTTCTAATCGCGTCATCGGAAGTTCAATGAGTATATGTACTAGAGAATTTAGAAGGCGATTTATATGTTGCTCCAGACGAAATATCTTTCCCTGATTTACACGTATTGTTTCAAATAAACCATCTCCATAACAAAAACCTCTATCTAGAATTGAAACTTTCCCTTCTGAAAGACGTGTAAATATGCCGTTTATGTATACAATAGGCTCTTTCATGGATTAATTCTCAACCGATAAGGCTTCCATCATGGCAGCGGCTTTATCCAAAGTTTCCTGATATTCTTTCTCTGGGATCGAGTCGGCAACAATTCCTGCCCCCACGTGAAAACTTGCTTTTCCATTATGAACCAAAATAGAACGAATAATTATATTTAAGTCCAAATAGGGAGTATAGCCAATGTAGCCAAATGAACCAGAATAGGGACCGCGTTCAACAGGTTCCAATTCATTAATAATTTCCATACATCTTATTTTAGGGCAACCAGTTATAGTGCCCCCTGGAAAAACAGATTTTAATATTTCAAAGATACTTTGATCTGTTAAAAGACAGCCTGAGATATTTGATACGATATGGCTTACATGGGAATACTTTTCCAAAAGCATAAAATCGGTTACCTGAACGGTACCTGTTTTACATATTCTTCCAAGATCATTTCTTTCTAAATCGACTAACATTAGATGCTCAGCGCGTTCCTTTTCATTCAATAGAAGCTCTCTTGTTAGTGCGTGATCTTCTTTTTTGTCATTACTTCGGGGACGTGTTCCCGCGATGGGTCTTGATTCAATGATATCGTTCGTAATTTTGATTAACCGTTCGGGAGAAGAGCTTACAAGGGATAAATCATTAAATTTCAGAAACCCGGAAAAAGGGGAGGGATTAACTTTTCTAAGTCTTTGGTATAAATCTAAAGGGGTTTGATCAAAATCTACTTCAAACTTTTGTGATAAATTTGCCTGATAGATATCGCCATCGCTAATATATTGTTTTGCCTTTTCAACCTTTTGTATATAGTGGTTCTTTTCAGAAACAGATTTGAGTATATTTTTAGAATTTAATTTATCCTTTTTCTCTTTCTTTGAACCTTCAATGGTTTCTAATGCTCTATAGACATCTTTCCAAACACGTTTAATTTCCCAAAAGAAATTTTCATAATCAGATTCTTTTGTCTTATTTTTACCAGAAAGAATATACTTAAGTTTTTGGGCCCTGTGATCATAAATGAACAAACGATCTGCTTCCATGAAGCTTAATGAGGGTAATTTAAAAGACGATTTGAGATTAATATTTTCAAAAAGAGCTCCAGCTTCATAACCGATATAGCCAATCCATCCACCCCAGAAATGGGGAAGATAGTCTACTTGCTGAGTGGTCTTTTCAAAGTTCAATAGTTTAAATGCTTCATTAATATCGCTAAATTGAATTTTTAAAACGTTATTTTCATATAGTTTTGCTTTTGTCCCATAAAACTGTAATAGTTTTGAATTCGAATAACCAAAAATAGAATAATGCGCTGTCTCTATGGGACCTTTGCCGCTCTCTAGTAAAAATGAGTGATTTGAATTTTTAAATAACTCTTTAAAAAGGCAGAAAGGATCAAGGCGGGGAATATACTCCTGACCTAAAACAGGAATACGAGCTGAAGAGGCGGCCAGATGGATAAATTTCTTTTTTTTAGGAAGGATATCCATAAACGTTAAAATAAATGATTTTTGCGGTATTGGCAATAGCCAGAAATACTTGGAGGAGAGTTGTTTTACTCGTAACGCAATGCTTCGATAGGGTTCATATTCGCTGCCTTGTTTGCAGGGTAAAAACCGAAAAATATTCCTATTCCGACTGAGAATCCAAAGGCAAGAAGAATAGACTGCGTAGATACAATTGTTTCCCACCCCCCTATATTTGAGACCATTTTTGAAATAGCGATTCCCATCAAAATTCCGATGCCGCCACCTAGGAAGCTAATTACAACAGATTCGATCAAAAACTGTTCGAGAATTTCCCTTTTTTTGGCACCAATTGCTTTTCGAATACCAATTTCGCGGGTGCGTTCTGTGACGGAGACCAGCATTATATTCATAATTCCAATGCCTCCAACCATAAGAGATATGGCCGCAATTCCGCCTAATAAATAAGTAAAAGTTTTTGCGGCATCTCCCCAACTATTTAACCATTGAGAAGAATTTTGCACATAGAAGTCGTCTTCCTTACCTTCGGGAGTGTTATGTCGTAATCTTAATATTTGAGTTATATCTTCTTTGATTAATTCAAGATCTTCTATTTTAGCAGCTTGCACGTCAATTGATTGGATATGACCCATTCCAAAAACCCGTTTTTGGGCTGTTGTGACTGGTATAAATATTTGATCATCGGGATCAAACCAACTCAAAGCTCCCTTTGGCTCAGTCATTCCAATAACAATAAAATTTTTTCCATCGACTTTAATAGTTTGGCCGAGCGGATTACTCTCTTCAAAAAGATGTTTAACTACAGTTGCACCCAACACACACACTCTTTTAGCGGCGTTTATTTCTTGTTGATTAAAATACCGACCTTTATGCATTTCAAAATTTGCTAAATGCACATAACTTTTACCTGTTCCGCGAACCGTTGTATTTGTATTTTTATTGCCAAATTTTAATTGAGCGGAACGATATACCTGTGCCGCTACTCCGGTAATAAGTGATACATGTTTTTCAATAAAGTCAGCATCCTCTAAAATCAAGGTATCGACTTTTCCTGTTGATACATGGCGTGTTTTTTTCTGTCCTGGTTTAATTGTTATGATGTTTGTTCCAAATTTAGAGATGGTGCTTAATGTTTGTTTTCTAGCTCCCTCGCCGATAGAAATCATGGATATGACCGACGCGACTCCAATAATGATTCCCAGTGCAGTCAAAAACGTGCGTAATTTGTGGGAAATCAAACTCCTGAGAGCCATCCTAAATAAATCTAGAATTAACATGCTGGCGTCTCCAACACCTGGTCTTTAATAATTTTTCCATCCTTCATATGAATAACTCTTTTTGCTTGCTTTGCGATTTCCGCTTCATGAGTCACTATGATTAACGTGACTCCTTCTTTATTTAATGAATGGAAAAGGGACATTATTTCTTGCCCTGTTGCGGAGTCCAAATTCCCTGTGGGTTCATCGGCTAAAATGATCGCGGGTTGATTTACCAATGCTCTGGCTATTGCTACTCTTTGTTTTTCACCACCAGAAAGTTCTGTGGGTTTATGATTAGCTCTATCCTTGAGGCCTACTCTTTCCAAGGCCTGCATTGCTATATTTGCGGAATTGGAAACTCTGCCATAAAGAAGAGGTAGTTCTGTATTTTCCAACGCAGTAGCCCTGGGTAATAAATTAAAACTTTGGAAAACGAATCCGATTTTTCGGTTCCTAACTTCTGCTAGCTGGTTGGCTTTTAAATGTGATATTTTTACATCTACTAATTTATATATTCCGGTGGTAGGAAGATCGAGACAGCCTAATAAATTCATTAAAGTAGATTTGCCGCTACCAGAAGGCCCCATTATAGCAACGAACTCACCTTTTTTAATTTTGAAGCTGACTTCCTGGAGGGCTGTTACAGATAATGTATCGGAATCATATATTTTAGAAAGGTTTTCGACTTCAATCAAAACTACCTCATTATTATTTAGACCTAATCATCCATAGTATTTTTTTTAGCGAGGAAACCTTTTTATCTTGTTCTTTTGCTTCCTCAAGAACCTTTTCCCAATCGCCCAGAATAACCTCGTCATCCGGATTGAGGCCTGAAAGAATTTCTACCTGAATCGGATTTCTTATTCCTGTTTTAATAATTACTTTTTCAGGTTTATCATTTTTTAAAACCATAGCAAACTTTTCATTGTCACCTTCACGAATACCTGCTCTGGAAGTGAGGATGGTATTTTCAACGTGATCGGTAACGATGTTAATATTTGCAGACATCATGGGTTTTAAAATTTTTCTACCTTTTCCAAGAACCTCAATTTTAACTTTAAATATGGTAATGCTATTTTCAACCAGGCCCTGGGGAGCAATACGTTTTACTAAGCCTTTAAAATGTTTATCAGGAAATGCATCAGCTGTTATGGTTACAGCGTGTCCTATTCTAACAGACCCAATGTCTGTCTCATCAATATCTGCGATGATAAATA
>CAZMXD010000170.1:0-4756 GCA_964570185.1 uncultured Nitrospina sp.
TTAGGAGTTGAAGGCTACTCAGGCGGGAATTGGGTTGTGGTGGATCTAGGAGATTTAATTGCCCATATTTTTCATAAAGAAGCACGCCTACACTACGATTTAGAACGCTTATGGGGAGATGTGCCAATTATCAAGGCTGTAAGCGCATAACCAACTTTTTTGTAATAGTAAGATTTCGAAAAAAATGGAAAAGAAAAAAGTAAAATATTTTCAGTCTGTGCTGCAAGAAATTCGCATAGAAATTGTTGGTGACGTGGAAAAGTCGCAAAATAATGGGAAAAATGATGAGGCAGAGCATATGCCTGATATCAGTGATGATGCTGCTCGAGCTTACGACCGAAAACTACAAGGGGATTTGGAGGAACAAGAATGGAATAAGTTAAAGCAAGTTGAAGCGGCCCTAGAAAAAGTTGAAAACGGCGAATATGGAATCTGCGATCAATGCGAAAAGAAAATTCCGGAGGCTAGGCTGAAAATAATACCTTATACCGAATTCTGCACTCAATGCCTTAGCGAAATTGAAAAGAAGTCTTCCCTTGATGACCAGGAAACTGAAAATACTAAGGAGCCTTAACCTTGTCATTAAAACATATCTTTTTCTCTGTCCTGTTTGTTTTCTTTTCCATATACGTTGCTTTTTTAAACCCGCATGAATCCATTTTTCACTTAACGCAGAGCCAGACTTTTAAACTTCCGATGGTTGTTCTATTGTTTGTCGCCGTTTTCGTAGGTATGTTAATCAGTATGGCAGTTTTTTGGACTTTTAATTTAAAAAATGCATTTTCACGTTGGAAATCAAACCTTCAAAGAAATAGAAATAATAAAAAGCGCAAACGAATTGAAAACTTATTTAAAAAAGCAGAGAACTTATTTCTTGGTGGAAGGCTAGAAAAAGCTCTTTCTATAACAGATAAGGTTTTAGATGCCACTCCAAAAAATATTGATGCCTTGAGTTTGAAGGGAAAAATTCTTTTTGCTCAGGGGGAAAAAGTCACGGCAGCAACATTTCAGAAAAAGGCCTTGGAGCAGGATCCAAAAAATATTTCAATGCGGTTTGATCTAGCTAAAACTTATTCAGAAGCAGAACAATATCAAGAAGAAATAAATTTACTCAAAAATATACATCGCGACAACCCGAAAGCGGTTCAACCCTTATTCAATCTGCGCGATGCTTTTTTAAAAAAGGAAGATTGGAAGAATGTCATAACCTCCCAAGATAAAATTCTTCCTCTAATTAGAGATAATAAAGAGGAATGGAATGAAGAGTTAAAAAATAAAAGTCGCTTTTTATACGCTAGAGGTAGACAGCAGTGGGAACAAGATAAACGTGATTCTGCTTTATCCGACTTTAAGAAAGCGCTAAAAACATGGAACAAAAACTCAGATGCCCATTTATTTATAGGTGATGCTTATCTGGAAATAGGAAAACCAAAAATAGCATTCAAAAAATGGCTCAATGGATTTGAACAAACTCAAAATATATCATGCCTGACAAGAGCTCAAAGAGTTTGCCTCGAGACGGGAGTAGACCCTCAAGATCTCATTGTAATTTACCAAAAAGCGATTGACTTAAATCAAACACCCAAAAAACATACCTACATCCTGTTGCTGGCCGTTCTATTTATCGAACTCAATCAACCAGATAAAGCCAAGAATATTCTGCAAGAAAATCAAGCCAACGATGAACTTCTAGGCTCTTTATTACTCAACCATACAGACAAGTCTTCCCATAGTGGACCCAATTTCAGCTTATTGAAACAAGCGATTTTGAGTCAAGTAACAGCAAGCACACCTGTATGAAGCTTATAAGCTTTGAAAATTAAATCGCCTCCGCTCTTTCCTTTCGATTTAATTCATGATTAGCCTCACCCAACAATTCGCATAAAGAATTTTTAAAATAGGTTCGTATATTTCCGCTAATTTGCTAAGAAATTAAAGTTCTGGGATCCCGTTAAAAGGCAATCTTACAAGATTTAAACTAAAAAAAATTGTCAGGAAGGTTTTTACGACGGTCACGTTTGGATTTGGTTTTGTCCTTCTGAAATTTTCTCCACTGGGCTCGATCTTCCTTGGAAGGAATACTTTCTTCCTCATCTTCCCAAAAATCTATAGATACCGGTTTGAAGATTTTCTTTGTATCTTTAGGTTGGTAGCGTTTTGCCTCTTCTGCTTCCTTATTTGTTAAAGCTGTTTCCATAGCGGTCAAGGCTTTTACATCTTTTTTCTTACGGCAATGGAACAATGCTTCGCCTCTTAATCTTATTTCCTTGTTATTGACCAAACCGGTTTTTAAATGTTCGGGAATCGCTTGGGCTCCCAGCAGAGCTCCGGTCCACGAGCCAACTAACGCACCGAGTTTTTCTGTTTCCCTTCCTTTTTCAAGAATTGAGGTAAGCGAAAATTCTTTTTCTTCACGAAACATCCAGTACAACGAAAGGGGAATTAAACTCAAAACAAATCCCTGGGAAGCATGCTTTATCTCACGATTACAATATAGGGATGCATTATTAACAATCCATTCCAACACTTCTTTTTCTGGTTTATCAAATTGGTTTATTAATCCTTCCAGAGTCTGACTGAATGCATTCGTAGACTTTACCATCAATTTGTCTTCGAATACATTTACGCTAGCTTGAATTTCAATCTCTGCCTGAGCACAAATTTCTGCTGCATCCTGTAACATTTCTTTTCTTTTTGATAAAAGGCTACCTTTTTGTAAATTCAAAAATCGAGTCACAAGAAATCCATTTAACACGGTACCCACAACTTCCAGCGGGTGACTGCTGAAAGCTAAGGCCAATTGGAAACATTGATCGGCTAGGGTTTTAGACCATCTTTTATGGAACAATGTAAGCGGAACAGACAAAAAAACAAAAAGAGCAGTTGCTGAGCGTTGAAGATTCGGCTCTGTTAGAGTTCTGTCAGCAAGTGAGTCGACCGCTTTCCAAAGGCAACTTTCAGAGCTTCTAAATAAACCAAAATAATTCTCGGGACCCCCTTCTTTTAGGCTTTGAAAATTCATTGTTGTTTCTTCAAGAAACTTTTTTTTATTTGCCAGAATACCATCACAAACAGCAAGAGCGCATTGGGTAGGAGCACCGTACAACCCTTTCATCCGATAATGCTTAATGCCCTTTCCTACTATATCTCGTATATCTTTATACTCTTCAATAGTTCCAAAAATTTGCCGGATTGCCTCTGGCTTTAACCCATTAACAGAACGACCCATAGCATCACCTGCTGCCATTCCTAAAAAAGAACCCATGACTTTTTCTGGGCTTATATTCATACTGATTTGAAATTAGCGAAAAGTTAAACAGAAAGCAGTTCTGTAGGATGGTTTTGCTGAGCCAAAATCAATTCTGGTGAAGATTTTCCGAATGCCTGACGAGCAGTGATTTTCGCAAGATCTGGATGGTTGTTAGTTTCACTCATATGCATCAGCACAACTAACTTTAGGCCAAAATGATTTACTGATGCCAATAACTCTCCACAATCTTCATTGGAAAGATGACCCACACCGCTTTTTATCCTTTTTTTAGTCATCCACGGGTAAGGACCTGCCTCTAACATAGAAATATCATGATTGGATTCGACCAATAATGCATCATGATTTCGTAATGTTTTTTTTACCTCGGGGGTAATCCTTCCCAAGTCAGTGGCAATACCCAAGCTTTTATCTTGATAACGAATTACAAAGGCAACAGACTCTTCTGCATCATGGGGAGTGGAATAGGGTTCCACTAAAATTTCGTCTAAATCCACTGGTTCGTTGGCACGAATTATATTGTAGGTGTCGATCTTTCCTATTATATGTTGCGAACGTCGCCAAGTCCCCTCGGTAGTGTAAAAAGGGGCTTTGTACTTCCTTAAAAGCGGCCCGATTCCTCGTATATGATCCAAGTGTTCATGGGTAGCAAACACTGCATCTATGCCAGTAAAGCTTCGATCAATTTGTGCCATGCGAGCCGAGAGTTTTTTTTCACTCAAACCAGCATCAATCAAAATGCGTCTTTTACCTGCTTCAATATAAATAGAATTTCCACCACTGCCACTGGATAAAATAGAAAACTTTAAAATAAGAAGGACCTCTATGGAAAAGTAGGTTATTGCAATAAAACAAGTTTGTATATTAAACCTTAGTGGATTGTATCATAGAATAGAAATAATTTTTTCTTCTGACATATCTTCTACAATTTCTACGACACCGATTTCTTTAACCAGAATAAATTTTATTTTATGATTTATGGTTTTTTTATCATGATAAAGAGATTCAATAATCGCCTTTGAATTCAGGTCAGGCAGATCTGCAGGTAAACCATATTTTCTTACCAGCCGATCCAATCGATGGAGAGTTTTTTCCTGACATTTTCCAAGTTTCTGTGACAGCTTGGCTGCATAAACCATCCCTATCGCAACCGCCTCTCCATGGATGAACTGTGAATAGCCCGTTAATGCTTCGATGGCGTGCCCTATGGTATGACCAAAATTTAAAATCATGCGGTAATGATTTTCACGCTCATCTTTCTCTACGACTTTAGCCTTGATTGAACATGAGGTTTTAATAATATATTCGAGGCATTCCTTGTCGAGTTGAAGAATTTTTTCAATGTTATTTTCCAAGTATTCAAAAAGACTTGCATCCGATATCACACCATATTTAATAATTTCGGCAAGTCCTGAACAAAACTCTTTTTGCGGAAGGGTTTGCAAGGTGTCCAAATCGGCTACGACCAAGCAAGGCTGGTAAAATGCG
>CAZMXD010000171.1:0-4685 GCA_964570185.1 uncultured Nitrospina sp.
CTTAAAAAAATGTTAAACTGATACAAAATTAATAATTAATAGAAAACTGCTTCGGAAATTCAATTAAACTGTTATATTTAAAAGGTTTTTAGGTTTTTTTTTGGTCTGTTAGCACTCAGGGTTATTGAGTGCTTAAAATGGAATATATATAACGCGAGATTAGAAAAGCAAGGTATAAATTAAAAAAAAAATTATTTTTTTGAAAAAGTTGTGAAAAATACTAAAAATAAACAGATTTTAGAGATCGAAACCTTCCCGAATCCGTTCCCAGGAAGGAATTACACCATTGAAATGGAAAGTCCAGAATTCACCTGTTTATGTCCTAAAACTGGGCAACCTGATTTTGCCACTCTTTATATTAGTTATATACCGGAAAAAAAGTGTGTTGAATTAAAATCATTGAAGGTATATCTGACTACTTATCGAAATGAAGGCGGGTTTCACGAAAAAGTGGTTAATATTATTCTCGATGATTTAGTTTCTGCATGCAAACCCAGAAAGATGAAAATTATTGGGGATTTCAATGTGCGTGGTGGAATTCACACGACGGTGACGGTTGAGTATTCTGCGAAAAAGGCCTCATCCAAGAAGAGTAGAAAATGAACCAGCCGATGAAACGGGAAGGAGAATGCCATTCATGCGGGGAATGCTGCCAAACAGTTAATATTACAGCGGTAAGAGATGTTACCCTTCGCCAGCATGGTAATCTGAAAGAGTTACAAAGATATTTGTCTTACAGGGGCATCAGTGTTGTCGGAGGTAATGAAAAACGTAATGAACTTTATTATTCGATGGATATTCCCTGCAGTGAGTTGACCCCAGACAACCGTTGTAGAGCGCATGGTAGGCAGGAAAAGCCACTAATCTGCAGTCGCTTTCCAGAATCGAAAGAAGACATCCAAGACATTAAAAACTGTGGTTTTCGTTTTGCATCGACTTTTCTTGGCCACCTTGGAATTGATTAATTTTTTTTCAATGAAAACTCGTTTTATAGATAATGAAAATAAAACAATATTTGATTCCCTGACTGGGTTGATGTGGCAGGAGAGTTATGCGTATCGGGAAACGGGCAACAATATAAGTTGGTATGATGCGCAGGTATATATTGAAAAACTAAATCAGAATAAGCTCGGTGGTTATAATGATTGGCGTTTGCCTGAACGATTAGAAATTCAGAGCTTATATGAAGTGGCACTACCATTTAAGTCGCGGGGAAAAACTTTTATTTTGCACATAGACCCTATCTTTGAATTTAGTTATGGAAGTTGTTTTTGGACTTCTAAGACGCGACTTTCAGCGGCTATTGGGTTTGAATTCGATGTGGGAGATATTCACTGGTATCCTAAGGCAAGTCTTACTGGGACAGTAAGGGCGGTAAGAAATAAATGGTTGGCTCATCAATTAATAGAACCTGATTGGGTTGGAAAAGCAAATTAACATATGAACGAAAATAATTTTAAAATAGAAAAAGCCAAAGCCAGAAAACTTCGGCAGTCGCAGTGGTGGAAACAGAAAATTGAATCAGGAATTTGTCATTATTGTGGTGGAGTTTTTCCAAGTGACACTTTGACTATGGATCATATCGTGCCTATTGCACGAGGTGGCAAGAGTAAACGGGGAAACCTTGTTCCTGCCTGTAAAAAATGTAATTCCAATAAAAAATATTACACCCCAGCCGAAATTATCCTTAAAGAAAAGCTTGATCAGGATGTTTGTTTTTAAATTAATTCAAATCTTTTAAGTTCTTCAAAAACATAAAATGGAAATTCTTCTGCATTGTGATTTTTTGATTGAAGCATTGTCGTCTAAAGAAAAATCAGTGGTTCTGGATTTTTGTAAGACTAAAAAATGCAAAGGTTGGGTGTCATCCACAACACTTTCTGTATTGTCGGGGGCATTAAAAAATGAGGATAAGGTGAAGGTCTCTAATCTTTTGAGCAGCCTGAGCGTGATCACCCCCACAGTTATCGAGTTAGAGGAAGCTTTGCAAGATAAAAACTTCGAAGAAAATTTGGCACTAAACCTAGTACATTCTTGCCAATTAGATGCAGTGATAGCCACTAATCCTGAAAAATTTTCAGGCAATGATGGTTCGGTATTAACAGCTGAGCAGTTGGAATCTAAAATTAATGGGTCTCCTGATCCTGTAAAGGAAGTAAAGCTACTTGATATTTCAGCTTCGTATCATCAGATTTTAAATGATGTGGAAGCTGAAATGGTTGATACCACAAGGAGCGGGAAATTTATTTTGGGTTCCAAAGTTGAGGAAATGGAAGAGAGGATCGCAGAGTATTGCCAGGCCAAATATGCTGTGGGTGTCTCTTCTGGTACAGATGCCTTGCTTATATCTCTTATGGCATTAGGGATTGGAGAGGGCGACGAGGTAATAACTTCTCCCTACACATTTTTTGCCACAGCAGGATCTATTGTCAGAACTGGAGCAAAACCGGTATTTGTAGATATCAACGATGTTACTTTTAATATTAAAGCAGAGCATATTGAAAGATGTATCACTTCCAAAACGCGAGCTATCATGCCAGTACATTTGTATGGGCAGTGTGCAGATTTAGAACCGATTGTTGCGATAGCAAAAAAAAATAATCTCTACATTATTGAAGACTCAGCCCAGTCTATTGGTGCTGAATACAAAAATAAACGTGCTGGTTCTTTGGGTGATATGGGTTGTTTCTCCTTCTTTCCCGCAAAGAATTTAGGAGCTTTTGGAGATGGAGGGGTTGTCACAACTTCTTCTGAAGACCTTTACGAAAAGCTTAAAATTCTCAGAGTTCATGGTTCCAGCCCAAAATATTACCATAAAATGATAGGGGGTAATTTTCGCTTGGATGCCTTGCAAGCAGGAGTTGTGAAAGCCAAGTTAAACTTTCTGGAAGACTGGACAGAAAAGAGGAGAAAAAATGCATCGATATATAACCATTTGTTTCAGCAGAATGCCTTGACTCAATTTATCCAGTTGCCGCCAGAAGTTTTTCCGCGCCATGTATATAATCAATATATCATTCGGGCAGGAAGCCGAAGAGATGAACTGCTTTCATTTTTAAAAGGAAAAAATATAGGTTGCGAAATTTATTATCCTCTCCCACTCCATTTTCAGGACTGTTTTCATTCTCTTAATTATAAAAAGGGAGATTTCCCAGAATCTGAAAGAGCAGCCGATGAAACATTGGCTCTTCCCATATCTCATGAAATTACCCAACGTCAGCAGGAATATATTGTTGAAAATATTCGAAACTTTTTTTCAGGCAACTAAGACAAAACTGCTCCTTTTGAATGCTTGCGGGGGATTATTTTGTCATGAGTAAAATACAGAGTCCTTTGCTTGACTCTATTAAAAAAACTTCCTTTTTTGATGTTTTTTCAGAAGAAGAAAAAGGCAGACTCGTTGATAGGCGTGGGTTGTTTAAAAGATATGAAAAGGAAGGGGTAACTATTTTTTCTGAGGGGGAGATAGGTGACTCTATGTTTGTGGTTTTGTCAGGTACTATTAATATTACCAAGTTAGTCAAACCCAATAATGAAGAGCGAAACACATCCATCGCAAAACCAAAACATACCGTCATAGCACAAATGAAATCAGGATCTGTTTTTGGAGAAATTGCAATGCTCACTGGTCAAACCAGGACTACCTATGCGATTACTGGTTCGCCCTTAGTTGTTATCATGGAAATTACCCAAAAGGTAATGTACAGTTTTAACCTTGCCATCCAGAACAAATTTAATAAACAATTGATTTCGACGCTAATTAGCAGATTAAACACTGTCAATAAGAAATTCGTAAATTTAAAGGAAGAAAATATAAAAATTAAAAAATACTGCGACGATCTTAAAAGTCAGAGCTAATGCGAGGGGATGGGAATAAATACAATGGGCGTATAGGAAGTGCTTGTTAAAAAAGAGGGCGGCTTTCTTTTTCAGGCGGTTTTTCTCTTGGCGTGTGTACTTGGCTTTCGCAAATCATCAGAAGATGAAAACCTAACTTGCTTTGTATAGGTTCGGGAATTATAAATTTTTCCAGTTTCATTATTTCCTCGACAAGTTCAGATGTGATTATATTTTCGGGAAGTGTCATATCATGGTAGACCCAACCTAAATCCCCTCCTAGTTTTTTGCTTTGACACATACTGTATTTTTTAGCAAGGCGAATAAAAAACTTTTCGACTTTTTCCCAATCATGAAAAGGTTTGTCCGGATCCTCCATTTCTTCTTTTGCTAAATCATTCTGAAAATCTATCAGAATACCCCAAATCATTTTTGCAGATTCTTCGGAGGTTAACCGAATGTTTCGAACCCGGTGCTCCATGGGTTTGTCAGTAGTAAATGTTGTTTTTTTAGGGACAAAAACCTTTTTAATTTTTGGTTTTGGTTTAGCTGGAATTTTTGGAGCATCGGAAGCAGGGTGAGGACCCTTTGTAGTTTTTTCTCGTTGGTAAATAGTTTTTTTAGGTTCTTTAGGTTGGTCAGACATTTTTTATTCTAAAAAATTGGATATTTTATAATTCCTATAATTTTATATGTTGCGCCAAATGGATTCAAGGAAATCCATTACGGCACCTTCACTATTCCGACCTATTATTTGATTCGCAGATTCCTTTACCTCGGGCAAGGCATTTTCCATTGCCACCGAATATCCAGCGACCCGGAACATATCCAAATCATTTAAATAATCT
>CAZMXD010000172.1:0-4666 GCA_964570185.1 uncultured Nitrospina sp.
CCAATGTTGGACGGGAAAAAAAAATCAGTGTTGCTATAAGCAATTGCATATCTTTCGGCTCAAAAAATTCTGCCATCGTTCTAAAAAGATTCGAATAATCGATTGGATATGAAAAATTCCGATCGGATGAATTGAAAAGGGCAACGAATCAAGGTAGTAAATAGTTCGACTTAACGATAAGGCATATTATTTCCTTCCAATTGCCTGACGATATCTGCTTCTATGGTGTTTTCACTATGAACAAATGCCTCAAGCTCTTTAGGGCTTTTAAATTCAAAAACTTTAGGTTCTTTTTGTCCGCAAATTTCTTCATCTTGTTCAATGGTGAGTAAGTTTTTTTCCAGTGAGCGAATTACGAACTTTTTACGGGTTTTTAATCTAGAAAAAATGTCCTGATAAATGGGTTCAAGATTTAATGCCATATTAATTCTCCAGCCTCAAGAATAAATAAGAAGTTTATTTAAAAGCTAATAGTAGCTCCATGGAATTTCAAAATCAAATATTTTGATTTTTTAATGTAAATTTGAGTCTTAATCTTAACACAAGAAAAATTTTATGATAATCTAAACACGAATTTTTTAAAAGACCTCCTTGACCCTTCTTCCCATGCGGTCTTGAACTCTTCAACTTTAATAGCCATCCTGCAAATGAAGAAAAAAATAACACTTAACAAATTGACAGAAGAAATAATTCGCGAATCTAAAGACCCTTTCACGGTTAATGATTTCGCTAAAAATTTGGAGAACCGCTGGCAAAAACAAATTTCTGAATCGTATTTAAAAAAGGTAAAGAGAATCCTACTCAATCACCGCTGTTTAATTGGGGTGAAAGAGGATGATTTTGTTCCTTGCCGTTCGGTCATCGAAAAAATTAAACATGTCTCTCTTTTTTTTCAATTAGGTACTTGGGAGTTGAAGCAGGGAATACTTATTCCTGGGCATCGTCTCATGCCATTTCTTTTGGCAGATAAAAAGGAGCAAGATCTAACATTTCTTGATCCAGATAAAAATGAAATAAAAAAAATAAAAAAGACATTTTTTATTCAAGATGTAGCTTCCTTTTATCAATATTGTGGAAATTTTCCAGAAGAAATTAAAATTAATGAAAAAGTTCCTGGAAAAAGCTGTATGACTATCACAGTCTTGGATATGAATGTTTGTTATAAAAATTTCATAAGCAAGCCTGGCGATGGTCTTTTGATTGACTTGCTAGATTACGATAAAGGTGTTTATCAATTAAGGCCTTATTCATCTAAACAGTTGCGATCTGATCGATTGCTTCGCCGCTCACTTAATTTTGCTCTTGCAACTCAGATGTACCCACTATCTCAAGATAAAAAGTTTTGTGCAGAGGGTCTTGAAAAGCAATTATTGAGAGTTCTTTTTACGCTTGACCAAAATATTTTGCAAGACATCAATATTTTTTCTGTGACAGACTTTCTTGAGTCCTTACAAGAGTGGACCGTAGTGGGTTGTGAAACTGGTGGTGTTCAAATGGTGCCAATTTGGCAATCCGAGCCAGGGCCTTTCGCCCGCAGCAACGCGAGGCGACCTATTAAAGGCGAATTAGGGACTCTAAATGAAATTTTTCAGGATTTGGAACTTTCATTTGATGCTCTGGAATTCAAGTCAATTCTCTATGCCGTAATGTCTTCAAACAAGTATAAGCTGGAAACAGTTTTTTTTCTTTTATTTGGAGGACAGGGAGAACTATTCAAGGACAAGAAGCAACACGAAATTTTTTATGGCAATTTGAGGGAGCTTTTGTTCAAAATTTGTGAAGAATTGAAGACAAAAGAGTCTGCTCTTATTAGTGGATTGAGGGAACAGTGCGTAGATATTAAAATGAGTCTGATTGGTATAATGAGGTTTTTGGAAGATCAAGAAGTGGGGCTTGAAGATTTGCCGGCAGAAATACTAAACCAGATAATTGAACTCGACCAATTTTGCAATAGTGCTCTCAGCCGTTTCTCAATCAAAGAAGAACCGCCCGATCTTATATTCATTCGTGATTTAAGAGTGACTCTTAAGATCACGGTTCCTCAACTTGCAATGCTTGAAGAAGAGATCTATTCCCATATTGCAATTTATTGAACTAGTCCGCTCAAGCTGTGACCTGATATTTTTTCGATATTGACTTGAATAATGTCGCCAGGTTGAAACTTTTTTTTATCTCCTTTTGCGTTTACTCTCCAGTACTGAGGATTCCTTCCCTTAAAAGAATAGCCGGGTTTTGATGAACCACCCTCGATAAGCACTTCTACAGTTTTTCCTTTATAATTTTGCCCCTGCTCTTCGGTCAGCCTTTTTTGGAGCTTAATAGTTTCTTGTAGCCGTTTATTTTTAGTTTCTAAAGGAACCGAATCTTCAAATTCACTGGCTGGTGTTCCAGGCCTTGGGCTGTATGAAAACATAAAACTGCTACTATACCCAACCCTTTCCATAACTTTTAAAGTATCCTGAAATTGGGCGTCGGTTTCACCAGGGAATCCCACAATAATATCAGTTGTAAGAGAGATATCAGGCACTTCAGATTTTAATTCATCAATCAATTCTTGGTACTCTTCGACGGTATGGTCCCGGCGCATTAATTTTAAGATTTCATTATTTCCACTTTGAATCGGGAGGTGTAAATGATTAACCAGTATATCCAGATCACGGTATGCACGGATCGTTTCTCTTGTGAAATCATTAGGATGACTGGTGGTAAAACGCAACCTTTCCAAGCCGGGAATTTCTGCAATTTTGTATAAAAGTTCGTGAAAGGGTATCGGGTTTTTAAGACCGTGTTTGCCATAAGAATTTACATTTTGCCCAAGGAGAATAATTTCTTTTGCATTATGGTCAATAAGGTGACGTATTTCCTGATAAAGTTCTTCAGGTTCACGCGATTTTTCCCTTCCCCGTGTGAAGGGAACGATACAAAAGGTGCAAAACTTATCGCAACCCTTGATAATGTTTACAAATGCACTGGGACTTGGTTTGTGTGGAAGATTTTTTGAGATCTCTGGAATAGAGTATTTTTTTTCAATATCAAACCCAGTCCACACAAACGGTTTTTTTGATTCTCTCACTCGGTTGACCGCTTTTTCTATGACTTCCACTTGATCGGGACCCAATACAAAATCCAGATAGGGCATCTGTTCTAGCATTTTTTCTCCGTCTTGCTGACCCATACAACCAGTCAAGCCCAGAATTAGGTCTGGGTTGGTATTTTTCAGGGGTTTTAGTCCACCAAAAAGAGAAAACGTTTTGTGTTCTGCTTTTTCACGTATTGAACAGGTATTAACCAGAATCAGGTCTGCATCTTCTTTTTCCTGAGTGCGGCGGTAACCAGAATGGAATAAGATTAATTCCATCCTGTCCGTATCTGCCACATTCATCTGGCATCCAAAGGTTTCTAAAAATACTTGTTTCATAACGCAAGACTCTAAGGGAACTAACCTTTATTTTCAACCGAACTTTCTATAAACAGGTTATTTTTATTATAGAGATAAGTTAAAACATGATAATCATATAATTTATTATAATTAACTATTATTTTAAAGTATTTATAAAATTTTGTTGACAAAATAAGGGATTTAAAATAAGGTCAACACAATCCAAAAAAGTAGTTAAATAATTAGAATTAAAGAGCTAGAACTATTTGAAAGGGGGGGCAATATCGTGGCTAACACTAATAGTGTTCGACAAATCCGTGAAGCCAAAATGATGAGCAAGGCTGAACTTGCTCGGAAAGCGGATATCACCGTTCAAACCATTGATAGGATTGAAAAGGGGAATGAATGTCGGCTAGATACCAAAAGAAAAATCATTTTAGCTCTTGGATATAAACTGGCAGATCGAACTCGAATTTTTGAAGATGATAATGGAAACCCTAATGTATTATCTAAGAAAAAAGGTTAAGTTTGGTTGAGGTTCATCAACCACTACGTTGGGTCCTGCTGCTGGAAGGTTTCATTGCTTCCGTTCCAAATAAACCTCCATTTTTATCCAGAATTTCATTTTTGGGTATTTTATTTAAAAGATTCAATGAATTCGATATTTATTCCTAACTTCTTGGTTCATTACGCAGACGAGTGCTGAAAATGGTTACAATTAGGGAAAAATAGGTTAAAAATTTCAACCCCTGAATAAAGATCTCCCTATCATGCAACGTTTAAATATAGATCTGGGCGAAAGAAGCTATGACATCCTTTTTGGTTCAGGGCTTCTAGGTAACTTGGGGGAGTGTCTCTCCCAGATTTTTAAGCCCAGCCGTATTGTATTAATAACCCACCCTTCCCTTTTTCAAACTTACGGCGATAAGGTCTTATCTGGATTTAAAGGTCAAGGCTGGGCAGTCGATATCATTGAAGTAGAGGAAGGAGAAACCTCAAAAACTCTTGGGCAGGCAGAAAAAATTTTTGATCGTTTGTTAGATCTAAAATGTGATCGAAAATCTGTTTTAATTGCCTTTGGGGGTGGTGTTATTGGTGATTTAGTTGGATTCGTGGCAGCCACCTTCCAAAGAGGGATACCCTTTGTGCAGGTGCCAACGACTTTACTTTCTCAAGTAGATAGTAGTGTGGGAGGAAAAACAGCGGTCAACCATCCTAAGGGAAAAAACATGATCGGCGCATTTTACCAGCCTTGCTTGGTCGTAGCCGATTTGGACACCTTGCAAA
>CAZMXD010000173.1:0-4589 GCA_964570185.1 uncultured Nitrospina sp.
ACATCACCGAAAAAATACCGAGCTCGGTAAAATTGGGCGTACGACCTATTAAATCCAGAATTCGCTTATATTCGTTAGTCGTTAACCCGTGGTCTTTGACAAGCTGTGAAGAGATTTCAGGTTCGTTGAACATTTCTATACTTCACTTTGTGAGAGAAGAGATTGAAAAATATTTTGTCCGTCTATACTTCCTAACAATGGATCTGCGCAGCGCTCTGGATGTGGCATCATGCCCATCACATTTTTATTTTCATTACAAAGCCCTGCAACCGAACCGACAGAACCATTTGGGTTACTTTTTTCAGTGATATTACCTTTCAAATCACAATATCGAAAAAGGATTTGTCCTCGTTCCTCCATATTGTTTAAGGAATTTGGGTCAATATAATAGCTGCCTTGGTGATGGGCGATAGGGATTTGAAGTACCGATTGATCTATACACCCTTGTGTGAATGGGGTATCTGTGTTCTCGACCCTGACACATACATTTTTGCAGATAAATTTTCTCGTGTTGTTTTGTATTAAGGCACCTGGCAAGAGGCCTGATTCGAGTAGAATTTGAAAACCATTACAGATTCCAAGGACTTTTCCTCCTTTTTCTGCAAAAAGGGTTACGGAGTTTATGATAGGTGAAAAACGAGATATGGCCCCTGCGCGAAGATAGTCTCCATAAGAAAAACCACCAGGCAGTACCACCAAATCAAAGGAAGTCAGGTCGACATTGTCTTTATGCCACAACCAGTGGGTTTCTTGCCCCAACACCTTATTAAGAATGTGGTAGCAATCGTGGTCACAATTTGATCCGGGAAAAACAACTATGCCGCATTTCATGTTTGACCGATTCGATTAGTGGATATTATTCAGTGGAGACCAGTTTGAAATGGAAGGATTCAATAACCGTGTTTGCCAGAAGCCGTTCACACATTTCCCGTACTCTTATTTCGGCTTCTTCCTCAGAAATAGAGTCAAGTTTGACTTCTAGATACTTTCCGATATGCACATCCATTACTTCATCGTAACCCAAATCGTTCAGGGCGTGGTGGACTGTTTTACCCTGGGGATCGAGAACACCTTCCTTGAATGTTACATGTATTTGGGCAAGCATTTTGCGAACTTTAACACAGAAAGAGTATCAATTCAGCACGCTTTGTAGCAGGAATTTAAAAAAATACAAAGACCATTTTTTGATCACCTCGCACATTTATGATAAACAAAGAGTTAGGGGCCAGTATTTTTTTTATTTTGCCAAAATTCGTTTCCCCGAACTCTTAATTCCAACTATAATTCTTTATTAGTAGATTTTTATAGTATCCATCGAAGCAAACAAATTAAGGCAATAGTATTAGGGAATAATTATGGAAAACAAATGGAAAGACGCATCTGCCAAGGCTGCGATTGAAAAATACAACGACGTTCATGAAGATATCGCTTTGCGGGTATATACATCACGTTTGATCGGAGCAGATTCCGCACTTGTACTTCATGGCGGAGGTAATACGTCTGTAAAATCGCGGACTAGAAACAAAGTTAATGAAGAGGTTGATGTTCTTTATGTCAAGGGAAGCGGATGGGACCTGGATACTCTGGAACCTCCTGGACTTCCTGGTGTTTTATTGGACCACTTAATTAAGCTGAGAGAATTGGATTCTTTGAGCGATGAGGATATGGTTAACGAACAGCGGACGCATCTTTTGGAAGCATCTTCTCCAAATCCTTCCGTGGAAACCTTACTGCATGCATTTTTGCCGCATAAGTTTATTGATCATTCCCATGCTGATGCAAGCTTGGTAATCGCCAATCAACCGGATGCGGAAAAAATCTGTCATGATATTTATGGGAAAACCATTGGAATTGTTCCATACATAATGCCGGGGTTTGCGTTGGCAAAGCTTTCCGCTGAAGTTTACGAAAAAGATAAAACAATTGAAGGTCTGATGCTCATCAATCATGGCTTGTTCACTTTTGGGTCGACTGCCAAAGAAAGTTATGATCGACACATTCAAGCAGTCACAAAAGCTGAAGAATATATCGCCAAAAACCAACCCAAAGCATTTACTCCCGTACACGCACCAGTTATCGACGCTGGCGAAAAAAAACTTTTGAATGCACTGGCTCCAGTGCTGCGCGGTTTATATAATCGGGAAACAGTCAAATCCTGGGTGGTGCATCATAGAAAAGATGAGAAAGCCAAGGCGTTTGCTTCAAGTGAAGAATGTTTAACATGGTCACAGGTCGGTACCGCAACACCAGACCACGTTATTCGTACGAAACAAAAACCACTTTTGCTAAATTTAAAGCAATGGCAAGACCCCGAGGTATTGCGGGATGAAGTTGCATTTGCTTTAAAAAACTATGCTGAAAATTATCACCATTATTTTAAAACCAATTTAGTTGCTAAAGGTGTTGATAAAACCGAATTGGATCCCTTCCCCAGAGTAATTTTAGTTGCGGGACTGGGTCTCGTAACCATAGGTAAAACTGTTAAAGAAACAAAGATTTCCGCAGATATTTATCAACATACAATAGATATTATTCACAAATCATTTTCAATAGGGGACTACGTTCCCCTGAAATCTAATGATTTGTTCGATATGGAATACTGGTCTCTTGAACAGGCAAAGCTTGGAAAAAGTAAAGCTCCCTTGCTGCAAGGTAAAGTTGCCTATATTACTGGAGCAGCTTCAGGCATTGGTCTGGCTACAGCTAAACTATTTGCCGAACATGGCGCAAACCTTTATTTGGTGGATTTATCCTCAGATAAGCTACATGAAGCAGAGGATGCGATTCGAAAGAAGTTCAAAGTGGGTGTCACTATACAAGTTTTGAATGTAGTAGATGAAGAGGAAGTTAGACAATCATTTACTAATATGGTGCAACATTATGGAGGAGTTGATTTTTTGATATCCAATGCAGGAAACGCATTGCAAGGCGCAATAGGTAAAGTGGATATGAAAACATTGCGCCAGAGTTTTGAGTTAAACTTTTTTGCGCATCAGGTTCTAGCTTCAGAAGCGGTACGTCTTTTTCAAATTCAGAAAACCGGGGGAGTCTTGTTGTTCAACGCATCTAAGGCGGCTTTCAATCCGGGGAAAAATTTTGGTCCTTACGCTCTTCCTAAAGCCGCTATGGTAGCATTGACCAAACAATATGCTCTCGATTATGGGGAACATGGTATACGCGCCAATGCCATTAATGCCGATCGTATTCGCACTTCTCTTTTTTCAGAAGAAGTCGTAACCGAACGCGCTGCGGCTCGAGGTCTTTCGGCAGACGAGTATTTCAAATCCAATTTATTACAACAAGAAGTTTATGATACCGATGTGGCAAGAGGGTTCCTCAACTTAGCTCTTGCAGAAAAAACCACGGGTAGCATTCTTACTATCGATGGTGGCAATATTGCGGCTAGCCCTCGCTAGTAAAACTACTATCGCTTTAAAAAAGTTAGGACCCTTATTGGCAATAGTAGATTAAAAATTTTTGGATAAAGATATCTAATTCCAACGGGAAAAGTTTACAAGAGATCAAAAAATCGATGTGCAGATTCTTTCTGAAAACCTAAGTACATGACTTTATGAAAGATAGGGTGGCATACATGTTCTAGGCCAAGCCTGTAAGTTGATAAAATGAAGAGACAGAAACTAACATTTATTCTTACGGGTCTGATCTTGTTGTTTTTGGCAGACCCGTCAATTGCTTTGGTTGCTGAATATGAAAAAGCAATAGACGCTTATAATAACGGAGATTTTAGAACTTCGGCTAAATTAATACTTCCATTGGCAAAAAAAGGTTTTGCCAAAGCCCAATACAATTTAGGGGTGATGTACGAAAAAGGAAACGGAGTTGAAAAAAATTTAAAAAAAGCAAAGAAGTGGTTTCAATTTGCGGCAGAACAAGGTCTTTCTAGAGCCCAGTATAATCTTGGACTGATGTACGGAAAAGGGAATGGAGTTGCAAAAGATTATAGCAAGGCTATTAAATGGCTGAGTCTTGCAGCGGATCAAGGAAATGGTAAAGCACAAACCAATTTAGGATGGATGTATGAAACGGGTAAAGGTGCGCCAAAAGATACTCAAAAAGCATTATATTGGTATCGGCTTGCCTCAGATCAAGGTCTTGCTAAAGCCCAAGAGAAGCTAAATTTGCTTTTAAATAAAAATAAAGAAAATTTGCGTGAACCCTCCAATAACTCAAAGGGATTTTTAAGTTTAAAAGAAAAACATCCAGAACTAAACGATATTCAACCTGAAAAATCTAATAAAATAGCAACAACTAGCGAAACCAATTTAAAGATAGAACCAGAACAACCTGGTTTAAACTTAACTGAAAAGGCGGAGGCGCAAATTCATTTCGGTTTGGGAATGAGATTTGAGAACGGGGAAGGGGTTCCGCAGGATTATAACGAAGCAATAAGGTGGTACCGCCTGGCAGCGGATCAGGGGCATGGTAAAGCCCAAGAAAAACTTAATATGCTCTTAAATAAAATCAAAGAACATTTGCAAGGCAATACCCCTTAGTTCTGGTAAAAATAGTTAAGGTTGAAGCTATGACTTACGAAAACTATAAAAATGGAATGTTTAGGGTTTTGATAG
>CAZMXD010000174.1:0-4559 GCA_964570185.1 uncultured Nitrospina sp.
CAATTTCATATCCATAAGATTTTGAACCATCTCCATAATAAGGACGAATATTAATATTAACGAAAGCCCATTTATGATTAACGGCAATTTCGCTGCACAATCGGTTGACATCATCGTAGCTGCCTTTAACAGCTATCAACTGGGTTCCGTAAACTAGAGTGCCAAGAATTTTACCCGCTTCTAGCCCATCTGGAATAAAAATACAACTTTTTAACCCTGCTTCGGCAGCGTGAGCTGCAACCGAATTTGCAAGGTTACCTGTTGAGGCGCAGGATACTGTGTCGAAGCCAAACTCTATAGCTTTAGAAACCGCTACAGCAACCACCCTATCTTTAAAAGAGAAAGTGGGATGGTTAACACTATCATTTTTTATATAAAGTTTATTGACACCCAATGCTTTGCCCAGATTTTTAGCATGTACCAATGGAGTAAATCCTGTATGAAGTCCTACTTTTGGACCTTCGTCAATGGGTAGTAATGGCTGATAGCGCCACATGGTAGGGGGTCCAGCTTGGATAGACTTTTTACTGACGACCTTTTTAATCCCCTCATAGTCGTAGTTGATTTCAAGTGGACCAAAGCAATATTCACATACGTGAATTGGCTCCTTAGTGTATTCCCTTTTGCATTCTTTGCAGATTAATCCTTTTACATAACCCATTCAAACTTTCCCTTAATTTTATTACAAAAAATATAGTTATAATCAGAGGTTTTCTTGTTAATTGTCTAACTTTGAAATACTGATTAAGACTCAAATAGTGCCCGTCTACAAGGTAATACTACAACCACATTTTTTTCAGGACCTAACTCTTTTGCAATCTGATTAGCGGCAAAACATGCGGCTCCAGAAGAGCTTCCAGCTATAATACCTTCTTCTTTTCCAAGTCTTTTGGCAAATAGGAAGGCATCTTCATCAGAAACGGGTAAAATGCGGTCCAATATATTAAAGTTTAAAACATTTGGTTTAAACCCAGCTCCAATTCCTTGAATTTTGTGGGGCCCTGGTGGATTTCCCGAGAGAACTGCCGATGTGGCAGGTTCTACCCCTACTACTTTTACCTCCCCATAATGTTTTTTTAATACTTCTCCAACACCAGTTATGGTTCCTCCGGTGCCAATACCGGCTACGAATCCATCTACTGTTTCTCCGTCCATCGCAGCAATGATTTCGGGAGCAGTTGTTTTTCTGTGTACTTCCGGGTTTGCTGGGTTATTAAACTGCTGCGGCATAAAATAATTTGGGTTTTCAGCTAGCAGTTCTTCGGCTCTTTCTATAGTGCCTTCCATTCCGAATTCTGCGCGACTCAATTCTGTTTTAGCACCAAAACTTTCTAGTATCAGTCTTCGATCGGTACTCATATTTTCGGACATTACCAATACAACATTATATCCCTTTACCGCGCCTACTAAAGCGAGACCAATTCCAGTATTGCCACTTGTGGGCTCAATAATTGTCGAGCCTTGTTTTAAAAGCCCCTTTTTTTCAGCATCTTCCACCATGGCAAGTGCAATTCGATCTTTGACACTGCCTCCTGGATTAAAAGATTCAACTTTAGCAAAAATCTTGGCGCCATTTTTGGGAATAACACTGTTCAGTTTAACTAAAGGCGTACAACCGATCAACTCTAAACTATTCACAAATTTGGATTTAATCATTTTTAATTGAAATAAAAGTGTCTAAATTAATGGTTTGTGACCAAGCCCTCTCCTCGTCATGCCTTTGAGGGGCAAAATAGGGGGAATTATATCTTTTAAAGCACTACTATGCTTTAGATCGTGCCTGAATTCAAGCCATTTATAGGGTTTTACGAAGAGAAAAAAATTTATGATGTGCTGTTTTTTCTTAGTCCACGAAGGCGCTTTTTGAACTGGCGGGTTACAAACTGCGAGTCTTCACTATTAGAAATAACATGAGGGGTAATGAAAATCATTAACTCTGTTTTTTTCAGGGTGGTTGATTCCGTGCCAAACAATTTTCCAACCACAGGCAAATCTTTCAAAAAAGGAACACCAGAGGTCGTATCTGTTGTATTTGTGCGCATAAGCCCTCCCATCACGAGCACCTGATTATCTTTTAGTACCACTTCCGTGTTTACCTGACGGGTATTGAATGAGGGTGTACTGCCTACATCAGCGCCTCTACTGGATATCTCCTGATCGATTTTCAAATTAACAAAATTTTCTGAATTGATTTTAGGGGTGATATCCAACTTGATACCGACACTTTTAAACTCAACCGTGGTTGACGTTACTGGCTGCTGAGTGTTTGTGGTAAGGGTTGACGAATTTATTGGGATTTCATCTGTAATAGAAATGTTTGCTTTTTTGTTATCCGATGTAACCAGTATTGGATTTGCCAAAACATTTGCTTTAGAATCGGATGCAAACACCTGTAATTGTGCGATGATTTTATCCGGATCCCCAATGAAGAAACCCCCTCCTGGTACAAAAGAAGCTGTAGCTGATCCGATACCAGCACCTAGTACCGTGTCTCCCGTCGTAAGGGCTTTATTGATACCACCTGCAATGGAGGTAGAACCAGCTGTGTCTTTGACTGCCCAATTCATGCCAATATCCATTGATTCATCTATAGAAAGATCAACAATGAGTACTTCTATTAAAACCTGCTGTGGAAACAGATCGAGTTTATTAATTAGTGCTAAAATGGCCGGGTAATTTCTTGGGCTGGTCCTAATTATAAGCGAATTGGTGTCGGGGTCAGGTATTATAGTAATTTCCCCTTCGATTTCGTCACTGATACCCCCAGTTAACTCTAACTTGGGACGAGCTTCTGATTTTGAGGCGGATGTTTGGGTAGTGGCCCCAGAAATATTTTCTGATTTATCATTTTTGGTGTTTTCAGCCTTTTTAGCCATATTTGCAGCATTATCTGAATTGCTGCCTCCAGCGAAAATCCCAATTAAAAGGCTGGATAAAGCAGCAGCATCACCATTTTGCACATAGTATACAAAAGTGCTTACTTCACCTTCAGATACTGGTTGGTCAAGGCGGTTTACCCAGAATTCAATTGTTGGTAAGATTTTATCAAAAGCATTCACTACCAGAACAGAGTTGAGACGAGTGAGAGAAAGAAAAGTAAGTGAATCACCCAAGGCTTCTTTATATCCCATGGACGTGAAAATTTCTTCCAGTTCCTTGACCATTGTTTCCGAATCGGCATTACGTAATTTGTACAGTTGGATATCCGACGATGCTAGCTTGTCAATATCAAGAGCTTGAACAACTTTAATAATTCTTTTTACGTTGTAAGCCATTTCAATCATCATTAAATTATTGGTTTCAGGAATCTCTATAAAACTAGCGTTAACAGTCAGCAATGGGCTGATAATTTTTTTCATGGATTCGACAGAGATATATCTGAGTGGCACGATTTGAATAATCATGCGCTCCTTGTCAGGGATGCTAGGATCATTAGAGTAGTGAATGCTCAAAGGCTTCTTGGCAGCCTCGGGAGCCTTTAGAAAACGGTAAAAATTCCCGCTCTTTACTACCGTAATATTATTAAGAGCCAAAATTTGTTCTAGTACAGAATACAAATCTTCTACAGGGATTTTATTAAATGTCTGTAAAGTGACTTTTCCTTCAACATTTCCTTCTATAACGTAGTCAATTTTTAGGAGTTCACAAAAAGTCGTTATCACATCGTAAAGTTCCGTTCCTTCAAAGTTTAAGGTAATATGCTTGGCCTGCAGCAGGTCTTTGGGAAGTTTTGGCTCAACATCCACCAGAGTTTGAATCTTATTAAGAGAGGCGCTCTTCTTTTTTTGCAGTTCAATTTTTTCAACCTTATCAGTATTTTCGTTTGTGACAGAAGTAATAGGATATTCAGGAGTTATCCCAACTTTTGTAATGCCCACTTTTTTTTCTACTTCTGTGGTTAAATTTTTTGCGATGAAAAACTTATTTCCCAAACTGTCTCGAACAAGATACCAGGTTTTACCATTATCAAAACCTCTTTCAACTCTAACTAACTCAAATTCGTCTCCTTTTGCCGCATTGCCAATTTTCAAGTATTTAGGCCCAGGTCCTCTGCGTAACGCAACCTTGTTATCTGTTACGCGAATCTTTTTTGCATTTTGTTGTGGTTTAATTTTTTTTAGTTTTTTCTTGTCAATGATATCTGTATTTTTGTCTTTATTTTGCGTGTCATCAGAGACTATTTTTTGCGGTAAACGCATGGATTCTATAGAGTCAGTTTTATTTTTCAATTGCTCCATAGTTGATCTTTTATTAAAGCTACAACCTGAGAAAGCGAAGGGCAGAGATATCAGAATGATAGTGAGAATATTTATTTTCATATTGGTTTTCCAGTTTTTGATTCCAGTTCTTTGATAAACCCCGTGACAAGCAAGCGTGTTTGAAGATCCTCAGGTTCCTGCTTGTTCACTCTTTTAGATCGAAATTGTTCAACGATTAAAAATTTTTCATGATTTTCAATTCGCATTAAAAATAATGCTAGATTTTTTAAATTGGAACGAACGGTGATCTCAATTGGAATAGCAAGTATTCCAGAGACAAACCTTGGTCTTTCTACTCTG
>CAZMXD010000175.1:0-4530 GCA_964570185.1 uncultured Nitrospina sp.
CATTAATCTGTCATAACGAATCCTTGGGAAAGTTGAACGCAACCATATAAAAACACATAAAAGAAAAACCACTTTACCAGCAAAAGCTATGATCGGCCAAAGTGGAATTCCATATGTATTCCATCCACCCAAAAACAATAAAGTAACCAGAGCGCTCATGGTCACCATATTGATGTATTCGCCCATAAAAAACATTGCGAATTTCATCCCCGTATATTCCGTATGGAATCCAGCTACCAACTCCTGCTCAGCTTCCGGCAAATCAAAAGGAGCTCGGTTAGTCTCTGCCACACCAGCTATAAAAAACAACAAGAAAGCTAAAGGTTGAATGAGAATGAAAGGAACGCTTTCTTGAGCAAGCACCATATCTACCAAACTTAAGGAACCAGTGAGCATGATGATACTCAAAGCCGAAAGTCCGAGTGTTAATTCATAACTGATCATTTGTGCGGAGGAGCGCAAACCACCCATCAACGAATATTTATTATTAGAAGACAATCCCGCTATTACCATCCCATAGATACCCATTCCCGAAATAGCAAAAACAAACAAGATGCCGCTATTAACATTCGCACCCCATAACTCAATGTTCATACCAAATATTTCAAATGGCGCACCAAAAGGAATAACCGCAAATGCAACGATAGCAGTAAATACAACCACCGCTGGTGCCAAGTGAAATAAAAACTTATCTGCTGACGCCTGAATGATTGATTCTTTAAAAAGTAATTTAAGCGTATCCGCCATCGGCTGACCGAATCCAAAAGGACCCACGCGATTAGGACCTAGACGCACTTGGAAACGACCCATCAACCGCCTCTCCAGCCAAACCAGGGCTGGCACCACAGACATAATACCCACCGCTATCACCACGGCTTTGACACTTCCGACAATAAGCGGAATATTATCGTTCAAAGATTGAAGAATGAAGTCCCATAGTTCAATTAAAAACTCAGTGATCCAATCCAAACTAGTGCTCTCCAGCAAAAATTATCAAACTTTTTTAATATCTAACCAGACGGGCAAACCATCCAAATTTGCCAAGCCATTAATACCCTGCTCATCAGAGATTTTTGGGAGTACTACTCCGCCCGCTGCACAACGATTATCCACCACAACCTCGGCTTCAATTTCTATTTCATTCGCACAGAGCCTAACTTTGTCCCCATCACATACACCAATATTTGCCGCATCGGTTTCATGCAAAAAAGCAAAGGAGGATTTAAAGTGATGAGCCAGAGTGGAAGAAGCATCCAAAACTTTATCATGCGAAAACAAATATGCAGCAACACGCAACCTAAACTTACCATTACTTTTTTTTCTTCCTCCAACATTTCCAGGAAATGTTTCTTCACTCGATACCTTTTTTCGATTAAGCCCTAACTTGCCTACCAATCTGCTATTGATCTCATGATAACCTGGTACCTTTTCAGAAATCTCATCCAACACTTTCGCCACTCTCGAATAATTCGTTTCATCCCCCAGCTTTTTTAGCATCAGATTAATAAGCTTCCAATCGGAGATATTATTAGTTTCCAAGGCCATTCTCCTGCACTGCACTCTGCCGCCAATATTCGTGGTAGTACCTTCATCAAAACCAGGACCGTTAGAAGGCAACACAATTTTAGCTAGTTGGGTTGTCTCTGTCTCCAGCATGTCGTGCACCACTAACAGGTCAAGGTTTTTAAGCGCCTCAACTACTTCCGTTCCTCCAGGAAAATCCACAACTGGATTAGCCCGATGCACCCACAAAGCTTTTAGTTCGCCACTTTTCGCTTTTGCAATCATTTGTAAAGCAGAAAACCCTGCTTTCGTTGGAGCATTTTCACCCCACAATTCTTTTACCTTTTCCTCATCTGAGACCGATACACCACCTGGATAATAATCGGGAGTAAGGCCCATATCGATAGCACCGACTGCATTGGTTGCTGGCGTGGCTGGGATAGCTCCACATTCTATAGTGGGAATTTTGGCAATTATTTTAAATAAACGCTTTACCCGAAGCACTGTATCCCCCGAAAGAGCAGCTGGGTTATAAACCACGCAAATCTTCATACTAGATCGCACAGCTTCCACCAACGATTTCATTTCATCTAAAGAAATTCCTGTTTGATCGAGTTCTGAAGAAAACTCTATCGATTCCCCTAGTTCACGAGCCAAACCTTCAGCAAGCGAGTCCACAGCAGAAGCTTCTGAGCCTATTCTATATTTCAATTTCAAGTCTGCATATTTATCCAATGCGGTAGCCTGATCGTTCAAAGAGATAAGCCTTGTCCCAAACCCGGTAACCGCTTTCTTGATTCTAAGATCGAGTATAGGTAATTCTTCCGTCGGATCACTTGCAATCAATAGAACAACATTAGAACTTTGAATCTGCTCGATATCATAGTGGTCAATTGGTAATCCAGGAGTATCTTGAAATATTTTATGATCAATATTATTTGTTCCCAATGACCGAAACATTTTTTGATAAAGGTAATTCTCTTCGTTTGTTGCATAAGGTGATCCTATGAAACCAATACTTTCAGGACCATATTCATCTACCATTTTTTTGAATGCCTCTACCACTTTCTCGGCAGCTTGTTGAGCAGGAGCATCTATTGGAAAGTTTGGGAAAGAAGTTGGTTTGGTTGTGCCTACACTATTTTCCCGGGCTGCTGTCACTCGATTTTTACTTTCCAAGAAATGATGGCCCCAGCGCCCCTTATCACAAATCCAGCCATCATCAACTGCATCATTGGGCCGCGCTTCAATGCGCATTAATTCATTCAACCGTGTTGCCAAAGTAATATTGCAGTTACAACCACAATGCGCACACAAGGTATCTTGGTTAGATAAATCCCAAGTTCGAGCTTTGAAACGAAAATCAGTATTAGTAAGAGCACCCACGGGGCAAATATCTATTACGTTGCCTGAAAAGCGGTTATCGTAAGGCTCGTTATTAAAAGTATTGACCTCATTATGAAATCCACGATTCAACATTACCAGTCCCTGCCCCTGCTCAATCCTTTCGCTGTAAGCAGTACAACGTTGACATGCTATACAGCGTTCCCGGTCAATTGTAATTACAGGACTAAGAGGCGCCGCCTTAACATTATTCGCACGATGAAATTCCATACGCGTATCTGGCGGCCCATACTTGAATGTATTATCCTGAAGCGGACACTCGCCGCCCTTATCGCATACCGGACAATCAAGAGGATGGTTTAGAAGGGTAAACTCCAAAACCCCCTTTTGAGCTTTTTCAACCTTATCTCCTATTGTGTTGACAACCATATCGGGAGCCACATCCATGGTACAGGCGGTCATCAACTTAGGCATTTTTTCAACCTCAACAAGACACATACGGCAACACCCTAATGGACCGATTTTTTCGTGATAACAAAATACAGGAATATCCACATCCACCTGTTTGGCAGCATCCACCACCTTCGTTCCTTTTGGAACCGTGACTGATTTTCCGTCAATGGTTAAAGTAACTTCAGACATGTTGTCCTCAAAAATTTCAAGTTCCCGTTATCAACTGACTATTTCAGCAGGAGTATTTTTAAAATATTCTTCATAATCCGAGCGAAAATACTTAATACTGCTCACGACTGGCGCAACACAAGCATCGGCAAGCGGGCAAAAAGTTTTAAACGCCATATTGTCACAAATATCTTCAAGTTTATTCATATACTCCAATTGACCCTTATTCTGCATGATTCGCTCCACAATCTGATAAAGCCAGCGCGTTCCTTCGCGACACGGAGTACATTTTCCGCAAGACTCATGCATGTAGAAACTTATGAGACGTAGTGTCGCTTCCACAATATTTATGCTGTCATCGATAACAATCAAGGCACCCGAACCCAACATAGTTCCGGCCGCCGCTAAAGACTCGTAATCGTAAGGAACATCAACCTGCTCTGCTGGTAGCATCGGAACAGATGAGCCTCCAGGAATAAAAGCTTTGAGCTTATTATCGTTTGGAATTCCGCCCGCAAGATTGTATATGAGCTCGCTTGTTGGTGTTCCCAATTCGACCTCATAATTGCCAGGTTTTTTCACATGACCCGAAACACTTACCAACTTGGTACCTTTGCTTTTCTCCGTTCCTAAAGAGGCATATTTTTCCGCACCTTCATTAACGATATAGGGAACCACACAGAGAGTTTCTACATTGTTAATGACAGTAGGTTTTGAGTATAAGCCTTCCACCGCAGGAAAGGGCGGTTTCATTCTAGGTTCACCGCGACCGCCTTCAAGAGAGTTAAGTAGGGCAGATTCCTCACCACATATGTAAGCTCCCGCACCTAAATGGGTATGGATTTCCAAATCAAATCCAGAACCCAAAATATTTTTACCGAGATAGCCTTTATTTCTCGCTTCATCTAGAGCTTTATCCATGATGCAGCTCAGATCATGAAACTCACCTCGCATATAAATATAACCTGTTTCAATCCGACAGGCATAAGAACACAAAATCATTCCTTCAATTAAAAGGTGAGGGTTTTTAAGCAACAACTCTCGATCCTTACATGTTCCCGG
>CAZMXD010000176.1:0-4459 GCA_964570185.1 uncultured Nitrospina sp.
GTTGCATCTTCAGTTTCTTTGACAATTTGTTTTGTGTTTCTACAATTTTGTTTCAATGGCATATATACCGCACTGGTTGACCGCAACATTTTTAATGCATCTTCTTCATAAAATCCCAAAATTCCCGCCTGACTATTTTCATCCATAAACCAACGCCATCTACCATTATCAATACCTTTTTTAAGTACCCGCTCAAATACATCAAGGCAATCAACTGACATTAGATCTTGTCCCTCATCAACTATAAGCACATCAAATGATTCATTGTAATTACTACCCACCAGATCACTTAACTCTGAGAAGGTATATATACTTATCGATGGGTGTTCAATTTGAATTTTCAGATACTCCACAAAAATGGTATTCCAAGCCACTAATAGCACTCTGCGGCCATTTTCAATTTCTCTGCGCCCAGTTTCCACAGCAAGAAATGATTTTCCTGTTCCCGCACCACCTGAGCAAATAATCCTATCATTCAATTCTAAGACGTCAATAAACCTGAACTGCTCATTTGTAAGCTGAACAATATTCTCATGTATTTTGTCCACTCTGTTTTTCAACGATGGTACTACGTCAAAATTTGGCCGTAAATATTTTAATATATTTTTAAACAACCTATCATCAGGTTTTATAGCTGATACATTTCCGCCTTGTTTATTCCAAAAAGAAATCAATTTTTTTATATATCCTTTGAAGTGATCAACATTCTTTGTATAACGTTTATCACAGATAACTTGTGGTGGCATTTCAGGGCTTGATTGAGTAAAAGGTATATCTGGGAATACAACCCCCCAGCCAAGTTTGATACGTTTTCCAAAACCAACTCCGTATTGCTGGGCAAATTCCTTGCTAATCATATCGCGCAATGCATAAGAACCCAATTCAGCCTGTTTAAATGGTCCTTCCGAATTTTTTTTTACTTCATCAAAACGGTTTGTAAAATGCCAAATACCATCTTTACATTCGACGCGTCCGCCTTTTACCTCAAGAACTATAATTCCTTCGGGACCTACAATCACAAAATCTAATTCACACCACTGCTTGTATTGATGTTCAGATACATTCAAGGAGTGCAACGCAGTCCATCCAGGCCCCATTTCCAGGTTTTTTAATAAATCAAAAACCTCCCTCTCGGCATCGCTCTTCGTGTCTCTATGTATAATATTTGGTATAACCCGCATGATTTATGTTCTCATTTATTAATAATATTAGTGATGTGGGACGCAACCACTGGCATCAATCTTTATTAATTAAGATTTTTTTAATAATGTTTTTTCATAAGAACTTCTTTCCATCCCAAGGCATATGAATAGCCATATTGTATTACAGGGGGGGGCAAAAAAGGAGGGGTATGGGATACTCCAGCTTGCCAAACTTACACAGCCAAATCCCCTTCCGTAGCCCAAACCTAGCCTTTTTAAAAATATGATTTTAAAGGATTTAAAAACAAGAATTTATAGGATGGCAACTAAATTTTAAAAAGTTTCTATTCTAATTTATTGAATTTAAATATGGGGTTTAGAGGCTATACTCCAAGCTGTAAAGATAATAAAGATCTTGGCCTTTTTGAACTGGGTTATAATTCAGAAGCGGGCTTCAAACGTAGATAGTTAATGAATAAGAACCATGTTAGACATTAATCATCAAACAAGTATCTGGTCAAAAATCAAATACTCCGAAATAGAATTAGACCAACCATTCCTTCAAGAAAAATACAACGATTTGGTTCTGTCCAGTTTTAATGGAATGGGCATCAGCGATCTATTTATGGTTGGTAATTCTGTTGAATCTCTACCTCGCAATAATCAATCTGAAGATCTGAATGGTCCAAAATTTTCCAATGCATTTCATATACTTATTAAGAAAGATTTAATTAATCCAGGTTTATATTTAGCATTAATACTTAATGAGTTTATGGATAAGAGTTTAAGCAAGCAACTCCTCGTAGGATATCTCTCAAGAGCACTAAGGTCATTTGCTTCTTTTCTAAGAGAACCCGATCTTGCCTATAAATTAAAGTCTGAATTGGAAAAAGATTGCAAAGTTGTTGAAATAAGCATGGACCCAGACCAAGATGTCAAAAAACACGTGGATATTGAAGTTTTATACAAGGATCATGTCTTCAATATTTGGTCCTATCAGGCAACAAAAAGAGGACTACCACATACACTTGATAGATTAAGTGGTAATAGGGGACCTGTGTGTGACGGTATAAATATTTTGTGCCCATTAAAAACTGAAGAAGGGAAATTGCTTATAAAGAAAAAAGACCGTCTTCTCAGAAAGAGAGAACAGATAGAGGGTTGGAAGCATAAAAGCACACAAAACCCTACCAGTTCTAGGCTAAAACTATGTAATGACAAAATTCAACAATACACAAAAGAACACTCAGACATGAAGCAAGAACTTAACGACCTTTATCAACAACTTTCAAAAGAACTTGTGATCAACCATGGGTGGTTTCTTCATTCGGATGAATACATAATTCAGATAAAAAAAATAATGAACAAATGCATAAATGGTGATGAAATTTTTACACCATATGATCACCTGCAAAAAATAATACTCGCTCCAGAAGATTTTGTTAAAAACATAAATGTTTTTAACAAACAATAAGAGAATGCCGTGCCGGAAGTTTTTCAACAAACACACCCTTGGCATAGTTACGTAAATGTAATGATATTTTCGAGGCAGTAATTTTTTATGTCCGCAATCGCCAAAGCGAAGCCTGAGAGACGAAGCAAAACTAAAAAAGAAATTCATAAAAATATGTCGGCCATAAAAAGTACCGGCAGCAAGATCGAAATTTTAATGGGCAAAGCCTTATGGGGCATGGGCCTAAGATACAGAAAAAACTATAAAAAGGTTCTTGGCAAACCCGACTTTGCTTTTATTTCGGCTAAAGTGGCGGTATTTTGCGATTCGTCATTTTGGCACGGCAGAAATTGGGGTCCAAAAAGAAAATCCGAATTTCGAAAAAATAAAGTTTTTTGGATTAATAAAATAGAAAAAAATATTGGGCGCGATAAAACCGTAAACAGGGAATTAAAAAGGGGCGGTTGGAAAGTAATTCGTTTTTGGGACGATAAAATAATTTCGAATCCCGAAAATTGCGCAAAAAAAGTTTCTATGGAAATAAAAAAAAGAATTGAGAAATAGTTTAAACTCCTAATCTATCTTTTAATCATATTTGCAAATAAATTTTTAAGCAAACATTTCCATTTGCCAATACACGCCTTAAATTAAATTTATGACTAATATTAAGGATCGGAAAGATTAATCGGGCCCAAATTCAGTGAAAAAAAAGTACAAATTTATTGATTTATGCGCGGGTATCGGCGGATTTCATTTGGCGCTTCATAAATTAGGACTCGAGTGCGTTTTTGCCTCGGAAATTGAAGCAACCGCAAGAAAATCATATGAAAAAAATTTTAAAAAAATATCTCCTAAAATATTTTCCAAAAATAGATTCAACAAAAATATTTTTGAATTGGACACCAAAGACATTCCAAATTTCGACATATGTTGCGCGGGATTTCCCTGTCAGCCGTTCAGTCAAATAGGATACAGAAAAGGTTTTAAAGAAAAATTAGAAGGAAGAGGAAATTTATTTTTTGAAATAGAACGAATCTTAAAGGATAAAAGGCCCAAAGCATTTCTTTTGGAAAATGTTCAACATATTGTTAAGCATGATAACAATCGCACCTTTTCGACAATTCAGCAAAGAATAACAAACTTAGGGTATTCTTTTTATTTTAAAGTTATAAGGGCCTCTGATTTTAATTTGCCTCAGCTCCGACCGAGAACCTTCATGGTCGGGTTTTCTGATGAAAAGTCGAACGATCCGCGCTTTGAATTCCCTCAACCCATCAAATTGAAAAAAACTATGTCTGATATTTTCGGAGGTCAGTGCAACAGAGAAATCGGTTTTACTTTAAGACTGGGTGGTGCAGGATCAGGCCTAGATGACAGACGCAATTGGGATAGATATCTGGTCGACGGAAAAGAAGTGTTATTAAGTCCCGATCACGGTAAAGCAATGCAGGGGTTTCCAAAAGGATTTTATCTTGCTGATTCAAGGACAAAATCCATGAAATTGCTTGGTAATAGCGTAGCGGTTAATGTAATTAAGGCTGTCGGCAAACAAATGCTCCGATATATGGAACACAGAAAATCTTTTGAAAAATCAGGTGATCAGTTTGATCTATATTGAAATTCTCGAACAAAATTAACGAAAATTAATGTTATTTTGGCCATGTTTTAGTAGAAATTTTTTAAAGAAGTATATATATTCGAATCAAGTTTATTATTAAATAAAAGGTTTTGTTTAATGAAAGCAATTTCAACCCCAGCCTTATTTGTTTACCTTCTGATGACGCTGTTCATCACCGAATCTGCTTCCGCTGTCTCGAGAACTGATTTTTTCCAGGGCAGTCTAAATTACAAGCCGTCAAAACAT
>CAZMXD010000177.1:0-4394 GCA_964570185.1 uncultured Nitrospina sp.
TTTTTCCTACCAAACCAATTCGTTCGCCTTGGTTAATGAGAAAGGAAACTCCATCAAATAAAACTTGCGGCCCATAAGATTTTTCAAGATTGCTAGCTATGATCATGATTTCTTAAGAATCAGTTAAGAATGCGTAATATTAAAAAAAAGAGAACGAGGCCTGATTTTGGAGGGTACCCGCACTACGATTAATGCTTAGTTTGGGAGTATAACAGAAATAAACATTAGGCCTAGCCGCAAATCTCCTTTAAGGATTGAAAGGGCTGGCTCTGGAAAGTTTTCGGTAGTCACATTATGTTTTTTGCATTTAAGCAGGCCAATCTATTAATCGTTTTCTTCAATGCATGCTACCAAATCTTTACTAATTATTTGCACAATTTGATTTTTTAAATCCTCGTTAAATTCATTTATACCGTCTTCATCACAATTTTCAATTTTCCATCCGTAACCTTTGAACGGATTTTCGCAGAGTGCTTTTACTTCCTTGATTGCATCTTCTCGCGTGTCAGACATTAAAATTGCTTCTAAATTGGTGCTTACCGAAATATGGCTGACATTCAAATCATAATGCGCCGTGAATCCATCCCAGAAAATATTTTCATCGGTTTCTTCCTGATTAATACGTTCTACAATGCTATCTATTAATTTGCTGTTAAAACTATTGATACCCCCCTCCTCGCATCCTTCTATTTTCCATTCATATTCCTTAAAAATATCTTTTGTTTCGACCATTCGCTCTACTTCTTTATTGGCTTCTTCTTTAGTAGTTCGAGATTTTAATCGAACCTCAAGATTGGTATAAACATACACATTGCGAACTTTCAACTTAAAATTTGCCATTTTTAATCCTTTATACCTTTCAAAAGACCTTAAGTCTAAATTTTGGTGTTAAGAAAGGTTTGATATTTGTTGTTTTCTATAGTTAGAGGCGAAAAAAAATAAAAGGATTTAATCCTACTCTTGATTTTTTAATTAGGGTTAACTACTATTCTAAATAAAAAATTTAGATATTTGAATAAAGGTTAAATAAACGGAAGATATAATGACAGAAAGACACAAAAAAGCCCAATTAACGGAATTCCTAAAAAACAACAAAGGTGTTTTGGACGAGTTTACTCAGAGTAAGAGAGAGAAGTATGTGCGTGAACCTTGGATGTTAAAATCCAATCCTGCCGCTGAGCACACAATGGAAATCGAGGTTGAAGATGACCAGAGCGGGAATTAACTGGGTTTTATTGGAAGTTACTCTTTGATTTCTATTGGTATCGCTTTTATTGGTTCTAAAACTTTTTATTTTCATGCCGTTAGCAATCAAATGGAAGCAAAATTTTGTTGTTGGCGGGTCATAGGATTTCTTTAAAGACTTCTAATAACTGTTGAAATTCCTCCTGCTTTATATCCCCCATATTAGCGATGCGAAAAATTTGGGCGCTTAAGTTTCCTTGCCCTGCATAAATTACAAACCCTTTAGATCTCAACTCCCTATGTAGGGTTTTATAGCTCACTCCCTTGGGTAATTTAAGACCAGTTAAACAGTTACTTCTTAATTCCTCGGGGATTATAAACTCTAGGTTGAGTTTTTGGAATCCATCACGCAAAAATTTTGCAGCCTTTGAGTATCTTTGAATTCTTCCAGCTACTGTTTCTTCGATCAGTTCATCTAGTGCGGCATCAAGCGCGTAATGTGCGGGAATTGCAGGAGTGAAGAGCAGTCCTCCTGCTTCTTGCGCTTTATGGTATTCAGTGAGATTGAAATAAAGATTGCGTGCAGGTATTTTGAGAAGTCGGGCTAGGTCTCTTTTATGAAATATAACAAATGAAACACCTGGTACGCCCTGTAAACATTTGTTAGCGGTGCCCACGGCCAAATCAATGAAGTTGAAGTCCGTTTCATCGCCTGCGATACTGCTAATGCAGTCGACCAAAAAAATTTTTCCATACTTTTTTGCCAATTCCCCTACAGATTGTAGCGGGTTTAGTAAGCCTGTTGTGGTTTCGTGATGAACTAGAGAAACAACCTCAATATCATTTTGTGTTTTTAATTTATTTTCAATGTCTTTCAGATCCGGAGGAATTCCCCAGTCTAGTTTTATGGTGTGGTAATGGAAGTTATAAACATCGCAGAGTTTACTGATTCGTTCACCATAGACACCATTTTCGATTACTAGCATCGACCGTCCTGGGCTCAAGGAGGACGAGACTGCCATTTCGAGTGCAGCAGTTCCTGACCCGGAAACCAGTACGGATGTAAAAGCTTCTTTTATATTAAAAGCCTGAAGGAGCTTGCTGCGAATGGACGCCATTAAATCAGAGAACTCTTTTTCTCTATGGCAAAGATCTGGCAAAGTCATGGCCTCGCGTACTTTGTCTGTAATATTGACAGGGCCAGGGTTAAGCAGAACAGTTCTAGGCATGAAATTAGGCGTTTAAAGGTTTAAAAAATAAATTTAGTCTACATTATGCGACCACTTAGATGCACCCAGAAAATACATTTTGATACATTGCTATAGATACCCTTCCTGTTTTAAACTCAAAGGGATGCGAATACAACTTTTCATAATTATACTGTCCATTTTTCTGTTTGGGTTGGTGAATGTTGCGGGAGCGGATTATTCTAGCCTGACTATTCCACGTATTCTTTATAAAGGTGGTAATGATGGCCCTCGTCCTGAAGCATTGAGAAGTTTGTTGGCTCAGATTGCCAGGCGAACTTCAATAGATGTCAATCGAGAACCTACATCGTTAAAACTCTCTGACCAAAACCTATTTAAATACCCATTCATTTATTTAGGTGGGGATAAAGCTTTCGAACCTTTTGAAGAAAGTGATTTAAAAATTCTTCGGAAATATCTAAGTTATGGAGGGTTTCTTTTTATTGATGATAATTCCGCTGTAGCTAATTCGGAATTTGACCGTTCGGTTAGGAGAATGGTCGCAAGAGTGTTTCCGCAGACGCCTTTAAGAAATATTCCAAGGGATCATTCTGTTTTCCGCTCTTTTTATTTGCTTAACACGGTTTCGGGCAGAGCAATCATTAAATCTTCTATGGAAGGGATTTCATTAAAAGGACGGACTGTTCTCATGTATTCGGTCAACGATCAGGCGGGAGCTTGGTCCAGAAACAAGTTGGGTGATTGGAATTATGATGTGGTAGCTGGCGGATATCGCCAGCGGCAACTTTCGATACGACTTGGTATTAATATTATTCTATATGCTCTAACTCTGGATTATAAGAAAGATATGGTCCACTTGCCTATTATTCTAGAGCGTTTACGTAGGTATCAATCACCATGATGGAATTTGTAAAAATATTTGGGTTAGACCCCAAAGAATATGATCAATGGCAAGTAAATTGGGCACAGGAAGACCAGTGGTTAATTGTTATTTCCATTGGCCTTGTAGTTCCTTTGGCACTATGGTTTTTTTGGACAAGTTTAGGAAGGATTGGCTCTGCCCCTAAAAAGCTTTTTCTTATCTCCCTTCGTGTTTTTGCATTTACATTTCTCCTCATAATTTTGTTGAGACCAGAGTTGGAATTTAGAAAGAGCCATGCCTTGAAAAATCATATTGCTGTTTTGCTTGATAACAGTAAAAGTCTATCTATTAAAACATTTCCTAAGGAAGTGCCTAGAATTGAACTTGTTAAAAAAACATTGGAGTTAAATCAAGAATATTTACAGCAATTAAAAAAAGATTTTCATATAGATACATACTTTGTTTCCGATGAGATAAAGAAAGCAAATTCCTCTCTTAAAAATTATCAAGCTTATCGTTCATATACAGATTTTAATCGCGTGCTGGAGGAATTGAATAAGGGCTATGAGAATAAATCTCTTCAGGGAGTGCTCCTTTTTTCCGATGGGGCGGATCTTACTCAAGAACCCGGGAAAATATCAGCGGGAATTTTAAAACAACTTTCCAAGATACACGGGCCCGTTCATACCTTTCAGGCAGGCAGTAATGATCGCTTCAAAGACCTGGCTTTAGAATCTCTTTCCGCTCCTGATTTTGGTTTTGTTCAGCAGCCGGTACGTTTGTCGATGACGGTATTTTCCTCTGCGCTAGGCAATCGAAACGTTACCTTGGTGTTGAAAGAAGGAGATCGCATATTGGTCTCAAAAATTATTGGAATCCGTGAGAATAAAAAAAGTTATAAAGTGGATTTACAGTTTACTCCTAGAAAAATCGGTAAGCGCATTTATACTTTAAATTTGCCGCGCTTTTCAGAGGAGTCAATTCTCACCAATAATCAGAAGGAATTTGAAATTGATGTGGCACGCGATAGAATACGCATACTGCATTTAAACGGTCGCCCGTCATGGGATTCGAGATATTTGCGAGAAGTGTTAGCGAATAACCCTAGGGTTGATCTTCTTTCCTTTTTTATTTTGCGT
>CAZMXD010000178.1:0-4394 GCA_964570185.1 uncultured Nitrospina sp.
CAACCACGATTATTATGTTCAATGCCAAAAAGGGCACCATTGGGAGTAAATTTAATACCAGGAGGAAAATGTTCTCCACTAATGAAACGAACCGTACGTGACGTTAAGGCCGCCTGGTTATGGGAAAAAAAAGCGGCTGTGCGGGCTAAGGCCACGGCAGTATTTTCGTTAGCAGCATTTTGTGCTCCTGGTTTAGCGTAAGTCGCAAGAATAGTTCCTTGCCTATCCACCACAGCTACAATCATATTATCGGTATCAAGAGATTGGATTGCATTGGTCACTATCGTATCTACCTCCGCTTCAGTAAGTGCAGCAGCCGTTTTAGCATTGCCTGGCGGGAAAAAGGTCCTCGCAAAAACTACGTTCTTTCCAGACTGAGCCTTTGAAGTCATAGAACCAAAAGCTGCAACTTCTTGAAAAGAAATTACTGGCGGTGCAGCTTTGGGAGGAGTTGATTTTACTGTTTTGGTTGAAGAAGTAACCTGAGGTGAAGCTTTAACGGGGACTGGTTTAACTGTTTTGGGTGAAGACGCTAACTGAGGCGAAACTTTAACCGGAACCAACTTTACTGCTTTGGATAAAGGAGCCACTACGGGCAATGCTTTTAGAGGAGCTGATGGAGCCTTACTCTTTGCCACTAAAATTTTGGGAGAGACAGAAATTTTAGCAGGGGGTGTTTTCCCCTGCACCCTAGCCAAAGTATTCGAAAACCAGGATTTTAAAGTCGAAAACCAACCAGCGGAATGCGTGGTAGAATCAGCGTGCTTTGAATCATCCTTATTGTTTAAAATAATGGTGTTTGGAAATATTTGCTGGACTGCTTCTTCCAACGGCAATCTTTCAAACTTTAAATCAATAACCTCTTCTTTTTTAGCCAGAGTATCGAGTTGCACATCTATTCCGGCAATCTTATTAAGCTCCGTGATTACATCTGGTAGTTTTGCTCCCTGAATATCAACAGAAAGCAGGGAACCCTCAAGCTCGATTGAAATCTTCCCAGCCTTTTCTGCGTTAACTAAATGGGGGAGAAAACATGTCAGCGTGAAAATCAAAAAAAAACAGAATTTTCTCAACGACATCGGCTCCTCTTTTATTTGACCAGTGCTGCTACCTTAGCCAAGTTCTGGCCAAATCCTTTAGCATCATAGGCTGGCGGCTCTTGTCCCTTCTCTTCAGCGAACAAACCAAAATATAATTCATCAATTGCGGCAAACAATGGCTCGTCTGGATCGACGGAGAGGCCATCAACAATCATGAAGGCCTGTATGGCATCTTCTCTGCTAGGAGATGAGGTAAAATGGCTATCGCTGGCTATGGCCTTAACAATTTTACCAGCTTGTCCAGTATCATACTTAGCCTGCAACACTTTATTTAATAGGCTATCAGCCTGACCAGCTAATTTTTCTGCTTTGGAAGCCAAAGCCCCAACATCCCCAATGGACTTAGACAGGTCACTCAATCCCGCCTCAATAGCTTTACTGTCAGCAATGCCAATTCCCGAAAGGACCCGTAATACATTTCCGTGACTCTGAGCCTGATTAAAACCATCCTGAAGCAGACCTTTCTCAAGCTTGGCTTTTGCCGCGCCTTTCAAGTTTAAAAGGGATTCTCTTAGGGAAATAGCCTGACTTGCGGCCATCATTTTAGCGGGAAAACCACCACCTTTATCGGGGGTTTCTTCCCAATGAACCGGCATCGTTTTCTGAAAGTATCCCATTTCAAATTTCAAGGAAGGATGACCAGCTTTGACCATATTTCCATTTATCTGATAATGACAGAAAACGCAGGTTTCAAGACGAGTCTTTGGATCCTTCGCATTCCACATACCTTGCTTTACTGACTGCGCATGGCGTTCCGCTCTCTTCGCGGTTAACTCATCACCCGTCACACCTTTTGGTTCATAAGGCTTGGCATGCGGTTCTAAATATTGCTCTGCAGGGCCATGGCATAATTCGCAGGTTACACCTTCGTTGACATCGTACTTTTCGCCTTTTAAATCTGGCTTATCTTCAATGCTTATAGTATGGCAAACAGTACATTCTTTACTCTCTTCAGGTTTTCCCTTAAGCCCAAAATCCTTTCCTATTTTCTGCGAGTCTTCCTCAAAAAGAACACTATAGCCTGCCGAATGAACCTCTGCCTTGGCCCAAGTTGTATATTCGTTTGCCCTTGGTTTACTTTTATGCCCATGACATTTCGCCTGGTTACAGCTTCCCGCACCGGTAAACTTTAAAGGAGAATCAACTTTTGGGGGAAATGTTCTCCCAGCCATAGTTATGTCTTGCGCCCAAGAAAAAGAACTTAAACAAAACAAAACCATGGAACAGAATCCAACACCTATTACAAATCGGAAACATTTTGAGGTCATGAGTTTCATCTCCTTACCAAACCAAAATTAAAAATATATTTATATTTTCACTTAGTATATATGTTTCTAATCCATAGGAATGTAATAGCTTATTCCTTGTAAATTGGGGGTCATTTATCCATAGAAATCAATGATTATCAACTATTTTTAATAGGGCAGAATATTGGATAATTCCATTCAAATAAAATCACTGTTTTAAAAGGCCATAGCCAAGCGGGGCTTCTTGGTTTACTACCATTTTACCGGAATTATACCCACGTTCATTGCCAGGGTGATAGCTATGACAATAAACACACTCATTCAAAGCAGCCTGAGTTTTTTCATGACAATTTTTACAAGTTTGAATGGGAGGCAATGACACATCTAGGGTAGAAATACTTTTTTCCATTGCTTCATGGCAAGTTTTGCATTCCAAAAACTCATGTTTTAAATGATTGACTCCTTTGAAGGTAAAATCCCTCGGACTTTTTGTTGGCAAAGTCTCAGGCAACCTTAAATAGTTTTTATTTGCTTCTTCCTGATGATCGGATAACGCAGATTCTGCGTGTCTTAATGTTTTTTTCTCTTCCTTTTCTAAATTCCATATAATTGCTACATTGTTATAAGCTGCAGAAACAACCTTTGATCCTTCCTTACTAAAAAACAGGAATGGCACTTGGTTTTCATGCCCCTTAAGCTCCTTAAGCATTTCTGCTGTTTCAGTTTTCCACAATCGGACCATCTTGTCACTGGATCCTGTAGCAACCTGAGAGCCATCATTATTAAACTTTGCCGATAAAAATAATTGCCTTGTTATTTTCTTTTCTCCTTTTTCCTTCTTATAAACCCTTAAGGTGGAAACCACCTCTCCTTTTACAAGGTTCCAGACTTTAGCTGAAAAATCTTCTGACATAGAAATCATTTTCGAACCATCACTACTAAGCTCTAAATGGGTCACAGCTTTGCTATGACCTTTGAATGGATCCCCAGGTCCCGCGGGGAACTGCCTTAACTCATCCCCTTTATCAGCACTCCAAAAAACTATGGAACCACTGGATGTTCCTGCCACAATTTGTTTTCCATCAGAACTAAAGCGGACAACCAAAATCTCAGAGCCTTTAGGTTGTAAGCTTGCCAAGTTTGCACCTTCGGCAGTGTCCCAAAGAATTGCTCCGGCATTATTATCGAAGGTCAACGCCCTTGTTCCCAACTTATTAATCTCAACTTTTTTAATTGGTCTATCATGCCCTGATAATGTGAGTAAGGGCTTCTGACTTCCAACATCCCAAATAATGGCCTTCCCATCATCGGCTCCAGTAATTATTTTTTCTTCCGAAGGAAAATAAACAGCATCATTTACAGATCCAGAATGCTTTTCAAAAACCAAAGGTAGTGCTTCAGTATCTTCAAGATTCCAGATTCTTGCTGAAAAATCCCTAGAAGCAGAAAGCAAATTATTTCCTTGGGAATTGAATTGAACTGAGTGAATTACGTCATCATGCCCCTGCAAGAAACCTTTCTCTTCCTTTTTCAACATATCCCATAATCTAATCCTGTGGTCCCAAAGACTGAACGCAGCCAATGAAGCGCTCCCACTCACACTGGCTGCTGGTTCTACATCAAGAAAGTGACATTCAATACACCCCCCCTTAGCGGAGAAGAAAACTTTGTTTTCCAGCGTGGTTAATCCGCCTATACGGTCTATTAACTTATATTGCTTCTTTACCCATTCCGATTGCGTTTTTGGTTTCGGTTTCGATTTTTTCCCTCTCCTGCCCCTCCTGCTCCTCTTACCTTTTTTCTTTGTAGGTGGCTTCGAACCGCTGCTTATCAAAGTAGGATTATTTTTGACATGATCGTATAAAAAGTCGGTAGGAGAATTTAAAAAAGTACGCACTAACCGGGTTTTTTCATGTGGCACATTAAGCATTGCAGCAGAAGATCCCACACTTAGCTTATGACAGCCAGCACAAAATTCATGGAAGGTGATTTCCTTGAAAGTTCCTTCTTTTAAGGATAAAGGATCCAAAACATGACAGTCTTTGCA
>CAZMXD010000179.1:0-4384 GCA_964570185.1 uncultured Nitrospina sp.
TTTTTGGAAAAGGCGATTCAAGAATTGTTCAGTTCGACGAATATAGTTTGGAAGCTCTAATCTCAAAAAATATGTTAGTACTTAATAACATGGATGTGCCTGGAGTCATTGGTAACCTTGGTAACATTCTCGGGAAACACAACTTGAATATTGCGGGTTTTCATTTAGGAAGGGTGGAAGATGGTGGAAAAGCGGTAGCTATTATCAATATCGACTCTCCGCCCACCACTGAGGCACTAAGGGAACTAAGAAATACTGCCAACGTAATTAACGTAAACAGCGTAACCCTTTAAATCATCCCATTAAAAAAGCATGGCCCTTAAACGCAAACTAATTTCTTTGATTTATTTTTGGGTTTCTTCTTCTGATTCCGAACTTTCTTGTGTTTCAACTTTTTGCCCGAAAACTTGCGCAATAACCTCATTAATGACATCGACACCAAGAATATTATAGACCGTATTCGCAGACTTAAAATGAGGGCTAGTAAAAAGGCTCAAAACTTTTTTACTGGTATATCCCAACATCATAAACTCATGCGCATAGTTTTCCGCAACCAAACGTAAGGTATCCTCATCGGCGTCTTCATCCCCTGTTGGAGGACCTGCGTCTGGATCAACATCTTCTTGAATTTCGTATACATATATTAAATGCCAACCGAACTCGGTGTGAACTGGACCAACCACATCTCCCTCTTGAGCAGTAAATGCAGCAACCTCAAAAGGGCGCACCATAGCTCCTTTCCCAAACCAACCCAAATCTCCACCTCGTTTTTTTGAAGGACATTCACTATGCTCTTCTGCTAATTTTGTGAATTCCGCCCCTTCATCTATTTTAACCTTCAATTCCTCAGCAAGCTCCTTAGAACCCACAAGAATATGTCTGGCTTGAACTTTTTTAACTTTTCTTTCTTTTGCCATTATTTTAACCCATTAAAAAAAACAGAACTTTAATCTTTAACTAGAAAATCAATTCAACATTAGTGCGCAACATTTTTTGTATTTTTTGCCTGATCCGCACGGGCAAGGCTCATTAGGCTTAACTTTTTCCTGTTGAATTGCCGCAGGAGACTGATTCTTCATTAGCTCCTGGCCCATTTGTTTTACTTTTTTGTATCTCTTTTTAAGCCGGTCGTTCAGATCTGGAATAAACTGATTCATTGCAATGAGCATATCACTATTCTTTGGAACAAGCTTAGCATCTTCTTTTTCCCTGGCTTCTTCGTCAAAATAATAAACCGTAGAAAAAATCGGAGCCTGATCCGCATTGTCTAACTGAAACTTAAAGAAGGATAGCTGCAAACACCTATTGTCATTCCTTGGATCAATATCGTATGAGTCTTCCGCGAAATATTGATCGCCGCCATAATTAAAATCCAGCATCTCCTTATTTCTCGGAAACAATTCGAAATAGTTGAAATACCGGCCAGGTTCAAATTCCAAATAAGTTGCCGGGTTTTTTTCGCCGTAAGCTTTTGCCTCTATCGCTCTTTGCTTAAAAAGAAGGATCAACTCATTGGCAGAATTCTTAGCAAATTCTTTGGCAATTTGAGTCTGCACTTCTGTTAGTTTTGGATGATCAGGAATAGTGTTAAAAGTTTTGTTGAAATTTACCTGGAACGCAAAGGATTTTTCGGGTTTATCCTGATTGCGCATGAACACCACTACATAATTATAATCAAAAAAAGGATTGGTGTGGTAATAATCTTCAAGGATATAGGTATACATGTAGTTTTCTTCTTCAAATCGGTAGGTCAAGACCGATTTTTCACTTTCCTGTTTGTTAACTACCTTATAACTTTCGATGACATTTTTCCTTTACAAATTATTTGATTTTTCAGGATTCCAATATTGGAAAAAATAGAAATCAAAGCCCTTATTATTTTAATTCAATTAGCGTGGAAGCGGAGAATCGGAAAAACCAGGGAATTTTTTTAGCACGCCTTTTTCCCTTTCACGTTTTTCTATATCTCTTACTGCACGAACCGAGTCTTTCGTAATATCTTCCTTATGATTGGAATTTGCATGGCCATACCTGTAGTAAAAAATAGCAGCCGTTGAGTGCGGCATTTCTGTTGTAGTCCAGCTTGTGAAACCACCACCTGGTGAAAAAGCTTCACTGATAAAAATATCCATTCGATCCATATCCTTTATACTGTGGTTTTCATCATGAAGGCTTTCCGCCTCTTCCAAGGTTGGCATCCGCCAATCTGTAAATCCTGCAAATTTTTGAAGTTCCAAGCTGCGAATATATTCAAACGCTTTAAACCAATTCGTCCACTGGCTTGTATCCTGAAACGAGTCTGTTTGCTTCCACATTAATTTTGTTTCAAGGTCCGTTACTGTTCCATCTCCATTATCGACAAATCTTTTTTTCAAGTCCAATTCCCACTCCTTCATTTGCTTTCAAATCAAATCATCATCTTTTTCAATGTCACGAACCAAGCGCGAAGACCCCCTCGAAGTACGATAAATATCATCATACATTGTTACACCTTTTCTAAAACTCAATCGGACTCCTTGCACCTTATGCCTTACATCACTTGTCCAGCATAGAAACCCACACCCCGAAGCAAATAATTCTGACAAAAAAATGACCTTACCCTGATTATCAGAGTTTTTTCTATTCTTATCAAATAGACTTTTGGCTTCATTAGCTGTCGGCAGTCTCCAGTTAGAAAATCCGGCGAATCTTTTTCTATTTAAAGTTTCAGCAAACTCTTTTACCTGCAACTGGTTCATCCATTTACCTGTGAACTGCCAAGTATCCTTTTTAAGCCATACTAGTTTTTTGGAACAATCAATAACCGTATCATTATCGCCTTCAACAAAGCGTGCTACAGACTTTATTTCCGAGTGTTCATTCATAAATTAAGTCAGGAGTCTTTTTTTAAAGTACGCAACGCACGCACTCCATGGCTTCGCAAGCCCATTTGATGCCATTTATAATCACCATTATAAAAATGGAATCGAATGGCCGATCCTTTTTCTGTTTTGTGAAGTGTTTTTGTCCAGGATGTTTGACCGGCTCCCGGCGAAAAACCCTTAATCAAAAAAATTGTGTCTCCATAATTATCTGTTACTGGATTTGCGGGATCATAAATGGACTGCGCCTCTTTTCGGGTCGGCATTCTCCAGTCCTCATAACCCGCAAACCGACTCCTGTTTAATTCAACTACATAAGTCTTGGCTTCTTCCCAAGTCACCCATTTATCTAAATCCATATAGGAATCATCTGTCTTCCAAAGAAGCCCTGTTTTATGATCCACAATCGTTCCATCGTCTCGTTTTTCGATTCGCACAAACTCTGCATTGTCTTCCTCTTGTTTGTCGTCCCTAACTAATCGAACTGCGCTGGGAAAACCATCATTTTCTTTTGCAAGCCAGTACTCATAATCGGACCTAAAATCATAAGACATGGCCGCCTTAGCTCCTCTTGTCTGGCTTGTCCAAGTTGAAAATCCGCATCCCGAAGAAAAAATTGGATCTATATGAATTTCACACCCTTCTATATCTGTATTACTTGCTTCCGCATCGAATAAGTATTTTGCTTCTGACGCAGAAGGCATGCGCCAGTTAGTATAACCAGCAAATTTTTCTTTATTCTTTTTGCGGGCCAACTCCAGACTTTCATGCCAGGTTATGAGCCGACCTAACTCCAACCATGTATCTTTTTTCATCCACATTATCCCATGCTTGGTGTCGGTCACGGTTTCATCCCCGTTATCAATGTAATGCATCTTAATAGTTTCCGTCATGGGAATTTACTTTCTTCTTGGGGCTACTTGTTTTTTTAAAACAGCATCTTTTCGACATATCCTTACTGAGCCAAAAGAGTACTCTTCCACGCTCACCACCTTGCCCTCACTATAGTCAAACCGGGGCCTTCTGGTGGAAGTATCTCCCGCAATCCAACCTGTTTTAAAAGCCCCTTCAGGAAAAATTGGATCTATATGAAGATTCGTACCTCCCTTCCCTGGAGTCTCACAATTCTCGTCATACAAGGAAGTAGCTTCATCTATATTAGGCAAACGCCAATCATCGAAACCACCTATTTTTCTGAGATTTTTATTATCAGCAAAGGTAACGGCCTCATGCCAATTGAAAAACTTTCCCTTGTCCTGCCAGGAATCTTTTTTCAACCAATAGAGGCGGGTTTTGCTATCAAATACAACATCTCGGCCTTTCTCAACAAACCTTTTCGGCTTATCATCTTTTTTTTCCGGTAGTTGTTCCTCTACCTTTTGCGGCAAATTTTCTTCCATAATAGAACCCAAAAACCGTTTCAAGTGGTGGTTATCATATGAAACATTTTTATTCTCCCGTGTAACCTATCTCGACACTATCTTCATCGACATTTACGATAACCGGAACAATATATTGATCAT
>CAZMXD010000180.1:0-4381 GCA_964570185.1 uncultured Nitrospina sp.
ACTCGGTTACATAATCGTAAACCCGGCGTGGAACCCCTTTATATTTAAGCTTGGCATCCTTATGCGGAATGAGCAGCATTTTTCCTGTCTTCAAATTGAAAAGACGGTAATGTAGAATAGGCTTAGCCTTCTCTCCATCTAAAAAATTTCTCATATTGTTTTTTCCATCGTCTGGAGTGAACACATTCTCATCAACAATTTCGGCTTCAAATGGTTCGGAACTATCAGAGAGTGTCACCATGACTATATTCCTTTTGATGACTTTCATAGCCCTAATACGATCCACCAAATCTTTCGTTTCTCTATATTTCTTTAATTGAAATTTTGTTTCGGCTAATCCGCGCATGATACGCCAACTACCGGGATCCATTTTAAGAGCTGAGGAATAATATGTTTCGGCTTCCTCGATTTTCCCATCTTTAAAAGCCATATCCCCTTTGGAGGTTTCTTCCTGCACACCCGCAAAAACTGAAACAGGAAACAAAACGAACCAAATTATGCTCCAAACCAATATATTGTTTTTTGAAAATAAACTTAAACACATGACAAACTTGCTCCCTAAAGCGTTAAATGGTTATTTAAAAAATGAAGCTTATAAGTGTATACATCTTAATCAAAATTTGCTATTCGCCTTTGTTTTTTTGGGACTTTTTTTTAGGCTCAGGAGCAAATTCCCTCGAATTTTCATTTTTTTTGTTTTTTTGTTTTTTTAATACGCTCCAGCTGGAATCAACTTTTTTCTTGTTATGTCGTTCCCGCTTTGGAAAATAATCAATTTCATCAATCATTTATAGCCTTCCTCTCAATCATAGATTTGATTCGATTAATGGCCGGGCCCCGCACACCAAGTTCTATCGCACGGTTCAAATATTTCAGGCTTTTTATATTTTGATTTAAGCTAAAGTATATCATAGCTAGGTTGGCATGCCCGGCACCATAATTTGGGTCAATAAGAACTGCTTTTTTAAGCATTTTTATTGCCTCTGATCTTTTATCTTGGGCCGCCAGAACTTGCGCAAGCGAATCATAAGCAACTTTATCCGTTGGCCAGTTTTGAATTGCCTTGCGTAACATTTTTTCTGCCCCAGCTAAATCCCCCAGTCTTTTATGGTTATTGCCCAATATAATTAATGCGGAGCTTAGTCTGGGATTAAACTTCAAGGCCTTTTGTAAAAACTTATTTGCTTCTTGAAAATTACCCTGTTGCTGCCAAGTTTGTCCTATTCTGAAATAGGGTTTCCATGCATTAGGCATATGCTGTGATGCTTCTGCATAAGCAAGGCGCGCAACACCTATTTCCCCGCCTCGAAAAAAGGCTTCCCCTTTTTGTAAGGTCTCAAGGTATTTTAATCGAGACTCAATTTCTGCATCAGATTTTTTTGGGGCCGCATAGGCTACTAAAATGATCAAGAGCACACTTACAAAAACACTTTTTATAAAGATTAGTTTAGGATTAAGGATAAAAGACAAAACCCCCTTTTCTTTAAAAGCTTGGTGAAATAGTAAAAGGACAAATCCAAGGGCCAATAGTTGGAACAATGGGAAAAGGACCAAAAACATACCATCCAGATAGTTCCATGAGTCGGGGTGAGGAGCTAATAATATTTGAAAAAAACTACTGGAGCGAATCAAATATTCGGGGTGTCCAAAAATAATATCGCCTGCAGACCCAATTGCTTTTAGGCTGAACTCGAGATGATTATAAGGTAAAGTCACCTTATATTGAACTAACATGAAAAATTGTGCCATGACAGCTAACAAAAAAATTACCAAAGCACCCGCATTAACTTTTCCATAGAAATATCCTGAAAATCGTTGAACCAAAGCTACCAAGCCCAGCGCAAAAACCGGAAGGGCGGAAATTAAATGACGTTGACCATATGAGGCTGAATCTTCAGGGTATAAAAGTATTATGCCAAAAATTCCAGAAAGATATACGAGTAAACCCAATCGCAGATTGCCCAGAGAATTATCTTTAAAAAAGAGACCTGCTATTCCCAGAACCGCAAGTGGCATTGATAAAAACAACCCCCACTGAGCACTAAAAAATAAGGAATAAATATTTTCAAAAAGAGGTCCTAAATTAATGCTCGTCAATCCCTCCCCAGCAAATTTCATGTGGCGGGGCGGAAAAGGAACGCCATTTAACTGATACCAAGCGTAAAACTGGGGTAACATCGTTATAACAAAACCACCGCCTAAAACCGCTGCCAATATAAAAAATGTTTTCCAAGCCCTGACAGGACTGGCTTTCCATTCCCGACAGAATCCCAAAAAAAGGTCTGCAATAAATAAAGCAAAAAAAGCGATATTTATAACACGTGTCATACATAACAATCCCAAAACCATTCCAATAATCAAATAATGAATGGGTTCTCTGGACTGACGAAACCGAATCCAAATAAAAATCAAAACCGAAGCAAGGAAAAACTCTGAGGTGTGTGCCATGCGTTGGCGAATGAATGAAAAATAAATCAGCGGTGAAGCAAACCAGGATGAAAGGGTAACCAACATACTTATACGCTTGCCGACAAATATTCGCAAAGTATGGTAAACAAAAATTAATCCTGCAAAAAGATAAGACGCCGAAGCAACGGCAGTAGAAAGATAGTAAGGAGCGGAATAACCATCTGTACTAACTGGGTAACCCAAGCCTTGGTATAAATGAGCCAATGCATGACCTACCAGAAAGAAAGGCAAGAAAAGGATAGCCTGTCCCATCTGCCAATTGTTAAACACATAACCAGTTGAATTTATTTTTTCCGCATGAGCGTACCCGCGTTCGTTAAAAAAATCGAGATCTCCATCTATAAAAGTAGAGCGAAGAAAGGCGTAATAACCCGTATCGTCGCCTCCATCAATTGTGGTGACAGAATAAAATCCCGTATGCAAATTAGGAGGAATCCAGGAATTAAAAATCCCAAGTGGGGTTAGAAACAAAAAGATTAAAAAGAAAATTCCACCAAAATAAAGAGCGCTGCGTTGGGACATTTCCTACTCCTGCATTTAACTGGAGAAAACTGCCATATTAGGAATTGATTTGGGTAAAAGGGGATTATTCGTTTTATTTGCTGGGAACAGGTTGGGTTTCAAGCACCAGGCCTTTTTCAACCAGCTGTCGGTGAGCGTCTTCTACTTTGGAGATAGTCTCTTGCCCATCACTCCAATTGATCAAATCTTTTAGCCCCTCTTTTAAAGAAAATAAGGGCCGGAACCCTAGCTCACTTATTTTTGTTATATCAGCATAACAATCTCGAATATCACCATTTCGAAACTTATAAATAACATCCGGACCAAATGATTTTCCACAGAGCTCGATAAGTGTTTCCGCAAGCTCAAGAATGGAAGTGGGTTTACCCGTTCCTATGTTGAAAATACCATAGTCTGCCTCTGGCTTGTTTAATAAAAGCAGCTTACCCCTAACCAAATCTTTAACATGAATAAAGTCTCGGCGTTGGTTACCGTCTTCATAAATCAGAGGTGGGTTATCATTTTTTATAGCGGAGCAAAATATTGCCGCAGCACCAGTATAAGGATTATTCAAAGACTGGCGAGGGCCATAACAATTAAAATATCTGCAAGCTACTGTAGGTATTTTGTGGGCATGACCAATCATTAGCGAGTAAACTTCTTGGTCTTTTTTGCTTTGGGCATAAACAGAGGTTACATCGAGTTCTTTTTCTTCATGAGTCGGAAGGGGATTAACCCGCAGAGAACATTCCGGACAAAGCATTTCCCACTGTCCTTCTGATAATTGATTTTCAGGGCGAGGTTTAGGTTCGATTTTCCCGTGCTCTTCACATTGATAGCAACCTTCTCCATACAAACTCATAGAGCTAGCGACCAATACTTTTTCCACACTATGTTGTTCATTTACAAGAATGTCCCAGAGCACCCCTGTACCTTGGACATTTGTAGAAATATATTGATCAATGGAATACATAGATTGCCCAACACCCACTTCTGCTGCATCGTGAATTATAAGATCCACATTTTTTATGGCCTGGTATAAATGGGCTCGATCTCGAACATCTCCTTTAATAAATTCTGCATGAGAATGTAAATATGCAGGTTTTTCAGATATTTCCCCGTGAACTTGCGGGTTAAGGTTATCATAAACCCTAACTTTATAGCCGTCCTCAATCAACGCATCAACTGTATGAGACCCTATAAATCCTGCCCCACCAGTGACCAAAACCCTTTTTCTCATTTAATTTTCCTCTTTTAATTTTGGCTTGCGGCTTATTCAGTGGAATTCAATATTTCCTTTAACATCTTATCTCATTCGGTATTTCAGGGAAAGTACTTGAGGAATAGAAGCACAATTTGATCTTAGCAACCCCATTGAAATTAATATGAAATTGGGCAATAATCTAACCGT
>CAZMXD010000181.1:0-4365 GCA_964570185.1 uncultured Nitrospina sp.
CACGGGTGCAAATGTTGCGGTGAGGGATGTTGGAGCGATTGTGCTCGGCCCATCTACCGTATCGGGAACCTATACGGTTACGGCAGCCGGTGCGGTGACAGACGGCGCCACCGGTGAATTGGATATCGAGGGAGTAACGACGATAAATGCCAGCGGCCAGACCGTAACCTTGGATCACGCGGCAAGTGATTTTACGGGTGCGGTCGAAATCATAGCTGCAAATGTTGCAGTCACGGATGTAAACGGAATTGTTCTTGGAGACTCTACCGTATCGGGAACCTATACGGTCACGGCAGGCGGTGTTATTACAAACTCCGGTGCGTTGGACATTACCGGGATAACAACAATAACCGGTACCGACATAACTCTGGATCATGCATCGAATGATTTCAAGAATGCGGTAAGGGTCACCACAACCGGATCGGATGTCGTGCTGACAGATTTGGGAGCGATTGACCTTGGAGCCTCAACTGTAACGGGGACCTACACCGTTAATGCAGGCGGCACGGTGACAGACAGTGGCACGCTTACGATAACGGGAGCGACAACGATAAATGCAAGCAATCAAAATGTAGAGCTGGATGAGTCAGCGAGTAATTTTGTAGGTGCGGTCAGCATCACGGGTAAAAATGTCGAGGTGACGGATGCAAATACGATTGAGCTTGGCACGTCAACCATTACGGGAACCTACGAAGTTACGGCAACCGCCGGAGATATAACCGATAGCGGGGCGTTGAACATTACCGGGATGGCAACCTTCACAGCGGATGGGGGTCAGAATATTACCCTGGACAGCAACAATACCTTCTCGGGCACGGTTGCCTTTGCTTCTTCAGGAAACCTAAAGGACGTGACGATCACGGACACGACGGACTTTGATCTCGTTACTTTGACCTTGAGCGGTGACCTTGCAGTTATTTCAGGTGGTTCCATCACGCAGAGCGGAGCCCTTACGATTGGCGGTATTTCCTCTTTTACCACGAGCACCAATAACAAAACGATCGATTTAAGCACGATCACCACCAACGCATTTACAGGTGCTATTACGATCACGACCAATGATGACTCAGGAACAGATGCGGATGTGGCGATCGACGGCGGGACCACCAAGCTGGTCATTGCCGCGTCCACAGTCGATGGAGATTTGACCCTGCGAACTGGTAACGCAGACGGCATCACAGACAGCGGTACGGTGACGGTTGGAGGCAACCTTATAGTGGACAATGATGTGAGTAACGGCGATATTAATATGGATAGCCTTGCTGTTGACGGAACAATTGCTCTTGCAACCATTGGATCCGGCGGGAATGTGACGTTGGTGAATGACGCGGGTCTTGATTTTGCGGCATCCACTATCGGCGGTGATTTAAACGCAACTGCGACCACGTTAAATATTTCAGACAGCGGTACCCTTGAAGTGACAGGCGCCACCATTATCACACTTGGCACCAACCCGATTTTGTCCGTCTCCGGCGCAACGTCCGCAACGGACCTTGATGGCAATACGATTAACCTCGATATCTCAGTATTCACCGGGGGGATCACCCTGCGTTATTTTGGTGTGTTGCCGCCGCCCGATGATAATTCGGATATCGACCTGGCCAGACAGATGGTCTTCGCTGAACTTGTAAGGGGATTATACAAAAATATAAAAGATATCTATGGGGCATATGAGGATATCAACGAAGATGACATACGAAGAATGTACGAATTATTTCTACAGTCTTTGCCCAAGCCAGAAAAAGAATTTAAGGAAATTAAAAAACATCTCTCCAATGAATTCATAATCAGAGAAAAAAAGGAGAGCATCGCCGGAGAGGATGAGAATAAAGAATTGTAAGAATTCGATCACATCTTCTAGAATTTTTGCTGCAGCTTAAGAAGCTACCATAAGCCCCCCTAGGCTCATACCCGTATCCTCATCGAGTATCCCAAAATACTCCATGTTGCTAAATCGTTAAGGATTTTAAAAATGAAAAAAATAAAAATGGTTTTTTTGCTTGCTGTTTTAGTTTTCGGGGTGACACCAGTATTAGCTGATCAGTTAGACAAGGGTCAATGTCCTCAAAAAAGAACCACCAAAAATGCTCCTGCAAAATTTTGGAAATTAACTAATCCTCTTGAATTGACGGAAAAGCGTTTAAAAAAAGGGGAAATACTATATTTGAAAAAGGCGGAGCCGCTGCAATGTGTGCATTGTCATGGAATAAGGGGTGATGGAACCGGCGAACTAGGCCTGCAGGCCAACCCACCGGCAAGAAACTTTACCTGCAAAGAAACCATGAAAAATATTTCGGATGGTCAGATGTTCTGGGTAATCAAGAACGGAATCAAGGGCACCTCTATGTCATCCTATTCAGACCTTGCTGACTGGGAAATATGGGTCTTGATCCATTATGTTAGACAGTTTGGAAAATAAAATATGAACTAATGTATGGTAAGTTTTTTGTATTTTGAGCGTCGATTCTCTTCTTTTCCCCCCAGCTCCTTTTTCCTTTTTTCTTGATACTCTTCGAAATTACCTTCGAACCATCTCACTTTGCTTTCTCCCTCAAATACGAGAAGGTGGGTACAAATTCTATCTAGGAAGAATCGGTCATGGCTGATTACCAATGCACAGCCGTTGAAATCGAGGATTGCATTTTCAAGATTTCGCAAAGTGGTGACATCGAGATCATTAGTGGGTTCATCTAATAGAAGTACGTTGCCTCCTCGCCGTAATAGCTTTGCAAGGTGGACTCGGTTCCGTTCTCCGCCGGAAAGCTCGCCCACCTTTTTTTGCTGGTCGGGTCCTTTAAAATTGAAGCGACCTACATAAGCGCGTGAATTGATCGTCTTTCCGGCAACCTCAATATGCTCGGTTCCTCCTGTAATTTCCTCAAATACGGTACTATCCGCATTCAGGTCATATCGATGCTGATCGACATAAGATAGCTGCACGGTAGACCCGAGTTTCAAGGTTCCCGAATCCGGTTGTTCTTCTCCTGCTATTAATTTAAAGAGGGTGGTTTTTCCTGCACCATTAGGACCAATTAAACCCACTACGGCTCCTCGTGGAATAGAAAAGCTAAGATCTTTAAAAATAGGATCGCCGCCGTAGCCTTTTTCTAATGATTCTGCTTCAATAACTTGTTCTCCAAGTTGCGGGCCAGGTGCAATTTGTATTTCCAGGGTATTGTCTTCCATATCTACTTTACGGGAGGACAACTTTTCATACTCGTTAATTCTTCCCTTATTATGTTTGCGGCGTGCACCGGGAGTTTCCCGTAACCATTGCAATTCTTTGTCGAGTCGTTTTTGTAAGGTAGAAGCGCTTTTTTCTCGCCTTCGCAATATTTCTGTTTTTTGTTCCAGCCACGAAGAGTAGTTGCCTTCGAAAGGTTTTCCTTTACCGCTCTCAAGTTCAAGAATCCATTTGGTGATATTATCCAGAAAATACCGGTCATGCGTTGAAACAATAACGTTGCCAGGATAACTGGAAAGCGCCTCTTCCAGCCATTGGACGGTTTCTGCATCGAGATGATTGGTGGGTTCATCGAGAAGAATCATATCGGGTTTTTGTAGCAGTAGTTTGCATAAAGCCACGCGACGAGCTTCTCCTCCTGAGAGGGTTCCGGACTTTTGGTCATCAGCAGGCAAGACCAAAGCATCCATAGCGACCTCTACTTGGCGGTCTAGTTCCCAGCCATCAACGGCATCGATTTGATCTTGAAGTCGCCCCATTTTTTCCATAGCCTTTTCCATTTCTTCATCCGACATGGGCTCTGCCATTTTAGCGCTGACCTCATTAAACTCTTCAATCATATTTTTTATGTCACCAAAAGCCTGCTCAACATTTTCTCGAACAGTTAACCCATCTTCCAACACAGGTTCTTGTGGGAGGAAACCAATGGTAGCGCCTTTAAGTGGGGCTGCCTGACCTTCGAATTCGTTATCTTCCCCGGCCATTATTTTTAGGAGGGTTGATTTGCCCGACCCGTTTTCACCGACGATACCGATTTTTGCGCCATGATAAAAGCTCAGATTGATTCCATTGAGGACCTCGTTACGACCATAACGCTTTATTAGGTTTTGCATGGTAAAGATATATTCGCCTGCCATACTTCCTCTTGGTTTAAGTTTAAAAAGTTTGTGATTGAATGCATGCGTTATTAACACTCATTCAAAAAACAATTTTATAACAAATTTTTAAATAAAAGTGGGAGGGCATTTTTCATTTCGAAAAAGATTTTTTAAGTAGAGCAAAATCAAACTCGTTATCTAAAATGATTGATAAGCCAAATTTTTTAGACAGCCATTCAAAAGTTTTGGAAGTATAAAAATTAATATGAGTGGGGTCGCGCTGGTAATACCATGCTGAAAATG
>CAZMXD010000182.1:0-4360 GCA_964570185.1 uncultured Nitrospina sp.
AAACCAGGGCATGAAAAAAAAGCTATATCTATACTTGAAAAATGGGGACTCGATGCGGCAGTTATTGGAGAAATCATTGAAGAACGTGAGGTTCACATCAACTTTCAAGGTAAAGAAGTTGTAAACCTGCCAACCTTCCCTGTTGTGGATGGAGCTTTGGACTTAAAACGTGATATACGGCGTCCCGAGTATCTCGACCAGATAGGGCAATTAAATTTAAAAGAACTTCCGGAGCCTGAACGAGGTGACAAAGCATTTACAAAACTACTTGGTTGCCCAAATATTGCTAGTAAAGAATGGGTCTATGAACAATATGATCACATGGTGCGCTTAAATACGTTAGTTTTACCCGGATCTGATGCAGCCGTTTTACGCATCAAAGACACGAAAAAAGCGGTAGCTATCTCGGTCGATTGCAATAGCCGCTTCTGTTATCTAAATCCCTATGAGGGCGCAGCGATAGCCGTCGCCGAGGGATGCCGCAACGTGGTTTGTTCAGGAGCCATACCCGTAGGTCTTACCAATTGTCTTAATTTTGGGAACCCTGAAAAACCTGAGATCATGTGGCAATTCGAGCAAGCAGTTCAGGGAATGGGCGATGCCTGCCGTTATTTTGACATTCCTGTAGTCAGCGGAAACGTTAGCCTATATAATGAGACGAAAGGGCAAGCTATTTTTCCTACCCCCACCGTTGCAGTGGTGGGTCTGATTGAAGATCAGACAAAAACCATGACGCAGGGATTTAAAAAATCTGGACATAGTATCGGACTCATTGGATTTACTATGGAAGAGCTGGGCGGCAGTGAATACCTCAAATTTTTATTTGATAAAAATGAAGGAAAACCGCCGGTTCTTGACCGAAAACAGGAAAAGCATGTACAAAAATTCTGTTTTGAGCTCATACAAAAAGGACTCATTCAATCCGCACACGATTGTTCTGAAGGAGGTTTGGTAATAGCGGTGGCAGAATCCTGCTTTTCCTCTCCAGAAGAAAATTTAGGAGCAACTTTAAAACTTGAATCTACTCTTCGAGCTGACGCTCTAATGTTCAGCGAGTCACAATCTCGAATTGTTATATCGTTCCGGGAAGAATTAAAAAATCAAATTGAAGACCTGGCTTTATCCTATTCCGTAGACTTTTCGGTAATAGGAAAAACGGGAGGTTCAAAATTCACTGTCAATATAAATAGCCAAGAGTATATAAAGCAGGATATTAAAACAATAAAAGAAACCTGGAAAACTTCTTTAGGATACTATGCTGGACAAACTGCATGAAGAATGTGGAGTAGTTGGGGTCTACGGGCACCCGGAAGCTGCTAACTTGGTTTATTTAGGACTCTATGCTCTACAGCATCGCGGTCAGGAAAGTGCCGGCATTGTGGCCAGCACCCACTCAAAAATGCACTTGGAATTGGGAATGGGATTGGTTGCTGATATTTTCGACCCGGGCCGACTAATGAAACTTCCTGGTCCTCTCGCTATTGGCCATAATCGCTATTCGACGGCAGGGAAAAGTGAATTGGTTAACGCTCAACCCTGCATGATAAACTACGCGGAAGGGTCTCTTGCCCTAGCCCACAATGGAAATTTAGTAAATGCTCAAACTATTCGCAAAGGTTTAGCTGGTAAAGGAGCTATCTTCCAATCCACAAACGATAGTGAGGTTATAGTTCATTTAATGGCCCAAGCAAAAAGCGGAAGTTTTGTAGATAGAGCCGCCGAAGCCTTGCGCCAAGTAAGTGGTGCTTACTCCCTGATACTGATGACAGAAAATGAATTGCTGGCAGCACGCGACCCACGAGGCTTCAGACCTCTTTGCCTAGGCAAATTGGATAACGCCTATATCGTCGCCTCAGAAACCTGTGTCATGGACCTTATAGAAGCAGAATTTATTCGTGAGGTTGAACCTGGCGAATTGATACTTATCAACGAAAACGGACTACAATCCTTTTTTCCTTTTAAAAAAGAGGAAACCAAACACTGTGTATTTGAACATATCTATTTTGCGCGGCCCGATAGTTTCATTTTTGGTGAGCATGTTTATATGGCACGGAAAGAAATGGGAAAGGCCATGGCTCAGGAAAGCCCTGCAGATGTGGATTTAATTGTTCCCGTACCCGACTCCGGAGTGGTTTCCGCAATGGGGTTTGCCGAAGAAAGCAACATACCCTTTGAAATGGGGTTGATTAGAAATCATTACGTCGGACGAACTTTTATAGAACCTCAATCACAAATTCGAAATTTCGGAGTCAAATTAAAACTTAATGCTGTGAAAAACCTTATTAAAGGCAAACGACTCGCTATAATTGATGATTCTATTGTACGAGGAACAACCAGCCGAAAAATAGTTAAAATGCTCTTAGAAGCGGGCGCCAAAGAGGTTCATCTAAGAATTTCTTCTCCTCCTATATTGCATTCGTGTTTTTACGGAATAGACACACCGAACAAAGAGGAGTTAATTGCCCATACTCATAATCTTGAGGAAACGAGACAATATTTAGGGGCAGACTCACTGAACTACTTAAGTATTAATAAAATGTTGGAAGTGTTACAAAATGGTAAGAATAAATTCTGTTCAGCCTGCTTTGATGGTAACTATCCCGTATCTATAACAGATCACCTCGAAACCACACAACAATTGGATCTATTTTAAAAATAACCTGTGCATATGTAGCCTGTTTTCATTAAAAACAAGAATACAAAAGAAAAAAACTTATTAGTCCACTGATGGTTTCACAGGCTCGATTTTAACGGGAGTTTCTTGCAGAACCTCCCCTAAAGCTCTCAGTTCTTTTTTATAATCATTTAAAGATTGGTCGAGTTTGTTTTGTGATTTCAAAACTTTTTTATAGAATCTTTGTATCTTTTCATAATCGGTTTTACTTAAGGTCAGGTTTCTTTTTTCTGTTTTTTTGGACTTTACGTTTTTGAATTCCGAAGGGATTTTATCAGAAATAAGTGAAAGCCCCGGAAAAATTTTCTTTAGGGCTTCTTCCAGTGTTCGTTCCATAGCAATACTATCTTCGTACCCTACAATTACCCTCTTTAACTCTGGAATTTTCCCAGCATCGGCTTTCAAATATAAAGGCCTTACATATACCAGAGATTCTTCGATGGGAATTACAAGTAAGGTTCCCTGAATGACGCTTGAACCTCGTTGATCCCACAATGATATCTGACGTGAAATTTCTGCATCCTGATTGATACGAGCAACAATTTGACTTGGGCCATAAACCAGTTTTTGTTTAGGGAATGTATAAACATCGAGCTTACCATAGTTCTCGCCATCACTGCGGGCAACCATCCACGCAGACAAATTGCTTTTCCCTCGAGGAGTGAAAGGAACCATGAGAATGTATTCTTCTTGCTCCTCTCCTGGAAGTTTCATGATCGTATAATAAGGTTGCATAACGCGGCTATCTATTTCAGGAATTTCCCATTGGTCTTCTTTATTGTAAAAAACTTGTGGTCGTTTCATATGATAGGTGGCATAAATAAACGTTTGAATCGCAAACAAATCAGAAGGATAACGAATATGTTTTTTCAGATCTTCTGGCATTTCTGATAAATCCTGAAACAGAACTGGAAAAATATTCTGATATGTTTTAATGATAGGATCAGATAAATCTGAAATATAAAAATTCATAGAACCATCATAAGCATCAATGGAGATTTTTACTGAATTTCGAACATAGTTACCAAACCGCGGTATCTGTTGTGAATAGGGATACCGGCTACTTACCGTATAAGCATCATAAAGCCAGATCAAACGTCCTTTAGATATAGTGAGATAGGGATCGTTGTCCAATCTCAGAAAAGGGACAACTTTTTGAACGCGTTCCGTTATATTACGGTACATCAGAACGCGACTTTCGTTTTCAATGTCATCTGAAAACAAAATCTTCAATGTTTTAAATCTTGCCGCAAGAACCATTTTCTTCAGAAAAGAACCTACCGCAAAACCACCTTTACCTTCATAATTTTTATAAACATTTTTTTCGCCTTCAGGGTAATCAAATTCTTTTGTTCCCGTATTCACAAACACATGATCATTGGCCAACTCCCCAAAATATATTTCGGGTTGTGCAACCTTAAGATCCACATTAGATTGTGGCGGAATGTCTTTAATAAACAATACTGGCAAGCCCTCAGGGGTTACTTGGTTTACAGGGCTTAAGGAGGCGCCGTAACCATGAGTGAAAGTCAGATGCTCATTAATCCAAGTACGATTTGGTAGATTAGAAGATAATAATTCTCTTGGAGACAACAAAGTCTGACGGTACTTTCCATTAATTCTATAGCGGTCATTATCAACAGACTGAAATTGATAATAAGTGCGTATTTCCTGGATCTGCCCTAA
>CAZMXD010000183.1:0-4339 GCA_964570185.1 uncultured Nitrospina sp.
AACAATGGGTTTATAAAATGAAAAAGTGTTGGTTTGCGGAGTTTTTCATTCGTTTTGGGCGCGTTGACTATATCCAAACCGCTTGCGAATTCGATAAGATCCCATGGGAAGCCAGAAAAGATTATGTTGACTTAAAGTTAAGTAATCTTTTTGCCAATCTAGGATCCCTTTGTCAGTTCGACTACAAACCGAAGAAAGAATAAAACCCCTGATCAGAGGCCAAGATTAAACGTATTGCATATTATATTAGTGCCCATGGTTACGGCCATGCTTCCCGATCTGTTCCCGTATTAAAACAACTTATTTCTTCTCACAAATTTTTTATCAAAACAGAAATAAATTACGACTTTTTTAAAAATAATCTTACAAAAAGTTTTGATTTCTTCTCACAGAATGTAGATGCGGGCTGCCAACATTCCAACTCCATTAAAATAGACGCGGAAAACTCCTTTCAAAAGCTAAAATCTTTTATTAAAAACACTCAATTAGAAAAAGAAGAAAAATGGTTGGCCGAAAACCGGATTGACCTCATTATTTCCGATGTTGCGAGCATGCCGCTTAAAGCAGGAAACCGTTTAAAAATTCCCACTATCCTCATTGGTAATTTTACTTGGCATGATATTTATTCAAATCTTCCCGGAAAGAAAAAAAATTCTGGGCTAGTAAGCTTTTTAGCGGAAGAATACTCTCATACGACCTTACAAGTTCTTCCTCAATGCCATTTACAAAACAAGATCATCAAAAATAAAAAAGAAGTCGGGTTTATTTCCAACAGCGGTAAAAATATCAGAAATGATCTTGAGCGTCACTTAGGGAAAAAAGCTGAAAACAAAATCTTGGTTTTTATTTACTTGGGAGATAATGGAAGACATTCCGTAAACTGGAAAAACCTGGATGAAAACAAGGACTGTTTTTTCATAACCCGGGATCCCATTAATCATTCGACACAATGCTTGAATGTTATTGATGAAAACTTCTCTTACCAAGACTTAATTGCCAGTTCGGATATAACAGTCACAAAAGGGGGTTACTCTACCCTTGCAACAACCTTTGCCAACTACAATCCCGTAGTCACTTGTGAAAGGACAGATTTTTTCGAGTTTGTAGCGATTCAAGAATATTTGCTAAGCCGGGAAATAGGAGTCCTTATAAAGGATAAAGAGTTTTACAACGGGAACTGGCAGGAATCCATCAAGGAGGCCTTAAAATTAACCGTTAAGGATAAGGTCCCGTTGAACGGGGAAATTGAAACCGCTGATATAGTTCGCCAAATGCTCTCATGAAAAACCCTTATATTACCTTAATCATTACCAATTGGAATGGCAAAGACTTGCTGCGAGAATGTTTACCCAGCATACTGAAAGCTGTGGCATTCGACTCAAAACGGTCTTATGAAATAATGGTAGTCGATGACTGTAGCGGCGATGACAGCCTAAAGATTCTTGAAGAAGAGTTTCCCGGAGTAACAAGACTAAAAACTCCGGTCAATACCGGATTCCAGGGAGCGAATAATTATGGCATAGAACAAGCGCGGTCCAAATTAGTCATGCCCATGAATAACGACATCAAGTTAGATGAGGATGCCCTCTTCTTTCTGGCCGAACATTTTGAAAAAGAAAATATATTTGCCGTGAGCGGAAAGTTTTTTGGATTTGACGGCAAAACCTTTCTCTATGGAAACCGTGGCGGCTATTTTAGAAACGGTCATTTTTATCTTTATGAAAAAGCACCTGATGACAATAGCCAAACCTTGTTTGCATGCGGCGGAGCATTTATGGTTGACCGTAAACGGTATTTAGAACTAGGCGGGTTCGACAACCTTTATCATCCTTTATATTATGAAGAAATAGATCTCTCTTACAGGGCACTCAAAAGAGGTTGGAAAGTTTATTACGAACCAAAATCCATCGCTTACCACAAAGTACAATCCACAATCACCAAACAAGAGAAAAAAAGGAGCATCGAATTGATTTCCGCGCGCAACAATTATCTTTTCGTATGGAAGAATATTTTAGACCCTTCATTCACCCTGCAATTTATTTTTTTTATTCCACTTTTCCTCATACGTGATCTTTTTAAATTAAAGGGTCGGTTTTGGGTCGCATTTTTTATGGCATTAAAAAGAATGCCCGCCGCTCTAAAATCCAGAAAAGAGGAAAAGTCAAATGCCTTGTTTTCGGACCATGAAATTCTCAGCAAAATAAATATAAATTCAGAATACCGAGCTTAAAATCAATGCCGAAAATTAATTTTTTTTGCGAAGCCTCATTCAAACATGGATTGGGACATCTGATGCGACAAATTCATATTGCCAATGAGTTTAGAAGGCAAAAAAAAGAAGTCCGCTTTTTTATTCCTGGTTATCAAACAGCCAAAGACATCCTCAAGCAATATAACTTTTCATACCATACAGTTGAGAATTTCGATTCTGTTCCAAACATGGAAAAAGAAGATGGCGGCATAACCATTCTGGATATTCAAAATACGACATTTACCTTCATCCAAACTTTAAAAAATAAATGTAAAAAAATTATAAGCTTCGAAGATCATGGAGAAGGAAGAAACTCTGTTGATTTATTGATCGACTGTAATTTAAATCCTGAAAACTCGCAAAAGATTTCTTCGCCCGCTAATATCCTCTTCGGGCTCCCCTATTCGGTTCTGGGACCCCAGTTTAGAAAGTTCCATTTAGAACAACGTAACTTCCAAGATGAAATCCGGTCTCTGCTCATCACCTTTGGCGGAACGGATCCTTATAATATTACCTTAGATCTCGCAAAGCACATTCCGAACAAACTCAAAACAACAATTATTGTGGGACCAGGGTTTCAAAATCAGAAGAACCTGATGGAGTTAAATAATAATCAAATAAACATCAAAGAAAATGCAGGAGATATGGCACAAATGCTTGTGAATCATGACGGAGTTTTTTGTTCAGGAGGAATAACTCTGCACGAAGCAATGTGTCTGGGAACTCCAGCATTTGTAATCAATCAAGTAGAGCATCAGGAGGACAAAGCAAAAACGGCAGAAAGCCGGGGGGCGGCAATCAACCTGGGGCAGACAAATACCTGGAACAAAAATCGGTTGACTGAAATATTTAATCTTAACAACAAAATCTTGTCAAAAATGAGTGACGCGGGTAAAAAATGTATTGATGGACAAGGATTAAACAGAGTAACCGAAGCTATTCTTTCAACTTATTAATTTTCTTTCTCTTCATCCACCCAAAAATTATTCAAATGATCCATTGCAGAAGTAATTTGCGGGTCTGCTTTCTCTGTGCTTACTAATGGATAATTTTCTGAAAAAATATCTACAATGATAGGCCCCGGACCGGGTTGCATGGGATTGATTCCCAAAGAGACGGTTGAAGCGCTACTGCCTGTTATAATCTGATTTCCTTCTTCCACAGTCATTATAAGATTTTCCACTATATTAATCGTTTGGTCGACCGAGGCTTCCCCCACGGTTTCGGTGGTTCCTTCCAAAGTGCCTTCCGCTACCGATGGCTCCGTGGGCAAGAATATATTCAGGGCTGCCGAAGTTCTCTCAATGGCATTTGCTGCGGTACCAAAAGTTCCTCCTCCGGTCGTTACGACAACCGTGCCGCTTGCAGCCGTTAAGTCTTCATTTATATCTCCGCCATCAAGAATATTGCCACTTTTGGTTTTTAAGGTGATAGCGGTTGAAGTTGCATTAGTCGTCGTCATTTGCCCTAACGTCAGATCTTCATCAGAAATTCCCGTAATCGTCCCGGACCCGGCATTGAAGACCGTCCCATCGGCCATGGTCAATGCGCCCCCGGTAGCGGGATCTGCCGTGGCATCGTCATCCGCAGTGACTGAAATATTTCCGTTTGTACTTGAGATATCGCCTGCGGCCGTAAAAATTACATCATCGTCGGCAGATAATGTAATACCTCCCGCATTAGTTGTTAAAGCCGCCTGAACAGTCAACGAATTAGCATTATCCACCGTAATATTAAGATCAGCCCCGCTTCCGCCCAGGGTAATCGCATTGGAAATGGTTTGGTCAGCATCGGTTAATAATGATAAGTCTCCACCGATAGCATTAGATGCGATTGTACCTAACGAAATAGCAGTCGCTCCATTATCAAAAACCACGTCTCCTCCAGTGCCTGTTGTAGCAAATGTTAGTTGTCCCGTAATTGCATTCTGAGAGTTTAGAGTGATCAGCTTGTCGGTTGTATCAGTTGTAAAAGATGCTGTACCGCCAACTGTAATAACCCCACTATCAGTAATGGAATCTCCCGCTGTTAACGTCAGATTCCCCCCTACAGTTGACGCTGCGATATTAAGAGCGGTTGTTCCATTAT
>CAZMXD010000184.1:0-4318 GCA_964570185.1 uncultured Nitrospina sp.
CACAGATTCTGTACCTCCAGCAATCATTACATCTGCATCTCCATATTGTATAAGCCGGGCAGCTTCCCCAATTGAATGGGTCCCTGTTGCACAAGCAGTTACAACGCAGGAATTGGGACCTTTAGCTCCAGTAAGAATAGAAACATGTCCCGAAGCCAGGTTCGCAATCAGCATAGGAATGAAAAAAGGCGTGATTTTTTTCACTCCTCTTTCTTTATAAATATCGTGGTATTTTTCTATCGCGGGGAGACCGCCGAGACCTACACCAATAATAACTCCTACCCTTTCGGCATTAGAGTCATTGATTTCTAATCCTGATTCATCCATAGCCATTCTAGTGCAGGCCATAGCGTATTGGATAAACCGATCCATCTTCTTTATATCTTTATGATCAATATGATCCTTCGGATCAAATCCCTTTACCTCTCCTGCAATCTTCACTGGGAAGTCATCTGCGGGAATAAAGCTTTTTATGTAATCAACACCTGAACGACCATCGAACAAAGCTTCTCTATTAGCTTTCACCCCTAATCCCAAAGGAGAGACAATCCCCAACCCAGTAACTACTACTCGTTTTTTCATTCATTCACCTCAGGGATTGAGGAAGGTAATTCAATTAGTCTGACCTTTAATATAGTCCACCGCATTCTGAACCGTAGCTATTTTTTCAGCGTCTTCATCAGGAATTTCAATATCAAACTCTTCTTCCAAAGCCATAACCAACTCTACCGTGTCCAAAGAATCCGCACCCAGATCATCAATAAAAGAGGCTTCAGCATTAACTTGCTTTTCGTCTACTCCTAATTGATCGACAATAATTTCTTTTACTTTTTCTTCAACAGACATAATTATTCAAACTCCTAGTTGGAATTACATCAACATACCACCATTCACATTTATCACCTGCCCGGTAATATAACTAGCATTCTCTGAAACTAAAAATGAAACACAACGCGCAATATCTTTAGGTTCTCCTAATCGAGCGAGAGGAATTTGCTCAATAAGTTTTGATCGTACCGACTCTTCCAAAACTCGGGTCATTTCGGTATCTATAAACCCAGGCGCAACCGCATTCGCGCGTATACCGCGAGGAGCAACTTCCCTGGCTAGCGTTTTAGTAAAGCCAATCAAGCCTGATTTAGAAGCTGAATAATTAGCCTGACCAAAATTCCCCATCACTCCTACTATAGATGCAATATTTACAATGGACCCACTTTTCTGTTTCATCATTTGTTTTGCAGCTTGCTGGCTGCAAAGAAAACTGCCTTTCAAATTAATATTTAAAACTTGATCCCAGTCTACCTCTTTCATACGTACCAACAACCCGTCTCGAGTAATACCAGCATTGTTAACAAGAATATCAACAGGTTTATATTCCTTTAAAATTGAATCGAATACGCCTTGTACATCGGTAGAGCTAGAAACATCTATTCTAACTGCAGAGGCTTTACCTCCACTATTTAATATTTCGGCAGCTGTTTTTTGTGCACCTTCATAGTTTATATCTCCCAGGACAACATGCGCGCCTTCCCCTGCCAATTCTTCGCTAATGAAACGACCAATCCCCTGCGCACCCCCAGTTATTAGAGCAATTTTTCCATTTAGGCTCATATCTTTTATTTATATCTTAAAACTATTTTAATGCAGTAAGAAGGTTTGATAATGTATAGTCATCGCCAACTTGATAGCAGTTGATTGTTTTATTATATCTTTTCATTAAACCGCTTAAAACTTTGCCTGAGCCTAATTCAACTACCGAATCAATTTTTTGATCCACAATACATTGCATGGTCTCACACCACCGAACTGGCGAACAAACCTGCTTAATTAAAGATTCTCTTGCATCATTTCCTTTTTCAATGGGTTTTGCTTCGATATTATTTATAACAGGAAAGGACAGGTCGTAGAACTCAGTAGCTTCCAACTCTTTTTGAAGTTTAATTTCAGCTGGTTTCATGAGCGCACTGTGAAAAGGGGCACTAACGGGAAGCGTAACCGCTTTTTTTGCCCCCGCCATTAAAGTATCCTTGGATACCTTTTCAACAGCTTCCTTATGACCCGCTATTACAGTCTGAACCGGACTATTTAAATTAGCAGGTTGCACTAGATTGGAACTGCTCGAAACGCTATCACATAATTCCTGTATTTTCTTAATAGGGAGGCCAATAATTGCAGCCATAGATCCTATTCCAACAGGAACCGCCTCCTGCATAAATTTTCCGCGCAAATTGACTAACCTGACTGCATCTTGAAACTTAAGCGCTCCCGCAGCCACCAATGCCGAAAATTCGCCTAGGCTATGACCCGCTGCAAGTACGGAATTAATACCATTTTCTCTTAGCATTTTCAAGGCCATTATACTATGTATCAACAAGGCTGGCTGGGTATTTTCTGTCAAGCGTAGAGTTTCCTCTGGCCCGTTAAAACAAATTCTTGAAATATCAAATCCCAATATATCATTAGCCTCTTCGAATAATTTTCTTGCTTCTGAATAATTGTCATAAAAATCTTTACCCATTCCCACAAATTGCGATCCCTGACCAGGAAATACAAATGCTATTTTTACCATTTTATAACCCCAGCTCCCCATGTTAAACCTGCGCCGACAACACCTAAAATAGAAATATCACCTGGCTTAATTTTTCCTTCTAACCTTGCATTTTCAATTCCAATAGGAATAGATGCAGCCGATGTGTTGCCATATTTTTGTATAGTCATATGTATTTTATCCAGAGGAAAATTTAATTTTTCTGCGACCGCACTTATAATTCTCTGATTAGCCTGATGTGGAATAAATAGATTAATATCTTCGGTTCTTATATTGTTATATTTCAATGCCTCAATAATGACATTTGTCATTCTTTTTACAGCTACCTTAAAAGTCGCATTACCATCCATTTTTATGAAATATTTCTTATCATCTATATCTTGTTTATTGATCGCCTTTTTACCAACACCACCAGGAACGGAAATAAGGTCAGATAGTGATCCATCAGAATAAATATGTGTAGATAATATTCCAATGGATTCAGGCTGTTCAATTCTTTTTAGTAATACTGCGCCTGCCCCATCTCCAAATAAAATACATGTTGACCTATCCGACCAATCTACAATCCTCGAGTTCACTTCACTGCCAATCACTAAAATATGTTCATAACGCCCAGCTTTAATATATTGCTCGGCAATTGACAAACCAAAAACAAAACCCGAGCATACAGCGGAAATATCGTAGGCAGCAGAGTTAAATGCCCCCAATTCCTTTTGCACAAAACAAGCGGTGGAAGGAAAAATAATATCCGGACTAGACGTACATACTATTATCAAATCTATCTGATCAGCATTAACAGCGGCAAAATCAAGAGCCTGATTTGCTGCCCTAGCAGCCATTGTGGAGGCAGATTCATCTTTTGCGGCAATCCTACGTTCTTTGATTCCGGTACGTGTAGTTATCCACTCATCCGTCGTATCAAGCGAAAACTCAAGATCCTTGTTGGTGAGAATTTTATCCGGAACATAAAAACCAGTTCCCGCCACAACAGCTTTAAAAATTGATTTCATCAAGGGAATTTTGTTCAGGTTTATTTAGATTCTGGTTTCTTATTTGGAGGATTACTTTGTCCTTTATCATCTATCTGTTCGCTACCAAATGCTATATTTTTTATTTGTTTCCAAATAGTTTCCTTAGAATTTTCAACACCAGAAAGATTCAACTCAATATCTTCCTTAATATGATCAATGATTTTCTTCTCACTCAGCTCCTGCGCACGGATTATGGCATTCTTGATTGCCTTTGGGGAAGAACTTCCATGTGCAATAATTACGACTCCGTTCACACCTAATAGTAGCGCTCCTCCAGTTTCGGAATGATCCACTTTCTTTTTAAAATCGACCAGTTGGGGTTTTAGTAATAAATAACCCATTTTGCTAATCCAATTACTCTGGAACATCAATTTAAGATTGGTTCCAATCATTTCAGCAAGACTTTCGCTAATTTTAAGGGCTACGTTTCCCATAAAACCATCGCAGACAATTACATCGGCATTACCTCGATAAACTTCTTTGCCCTCAATATTTCCTATGAAATTTATATGACTTTTTTTTAACATTTGAAAAGTTTCTTTGACAATTTCATTGCCCTTGCCATCCTCTTCACCAATACTTAAAAGTCCTACGCTCGGCTTTTCTTTTTCCAAAATATATTCCGCAAAAACATGACCCATGATTCCAAATTCAAACAACTGATTGGATTTGCAATCCACATTAGCACCAGCATCTAAAAGTATCGAAGTGCCTTTTAAAGTTGGTAACTGAATAGCAA
>CAZMXD010000185.1:0-4303 GCA_964570185.1 uncultured Nitrospina sp.
ACCATCAGGGTCATGGATGAAACCAGAAGAGTCTGACAAAGTTAAAACCTTGCCCCCTAAATGCATTATTTTCTGAGCACAGAACTGAGCGACGTTTCCAGACCCAGAAACAACACAACTCTTCCCTTTAATAGAATCACTATTATGTTTCAGCATTTCTTCCATAAAATAAGCACAACCATACCCAGTTGCCTCCTTACGTATTAAGCTTCCACCAAACTCAAGGGCTTTCCCGGTGAGAGTTCCCGTGAACTCATTTTGCAGGCGTTTGTATTGACCAAACATATAACTGATTTCCCTGGCACCAACCCCAATATCTCCAGCAGGCACGTCTATGTTCTCACCAATATGTTTTGATAGTTCCGTCATAAAAGCTTGACAAAAACGCATTATCTCTCGTTCTGATTTTCCTTTTGGATTAAAGTCTGCTCCACCTTTACCAGCACCCATCGGTAGAGTCGTTAGACTATTTTTAAATGTTTGCTCAAAACCCAGAAATTTGAGAATACCCAGGTTTACTGAAGGATGAAAACGGAGACCCCCCTTATAAGGGCCAATGGAGTTATTGAACTGAACTCGATAACCCCGGTTAGTACGTATATTTCCATTATCATCTTGCCAACATACTCTGAAAATAATCGTCCTGTCCGGCTCAGTCATTCTCTCAAGAATTTGGTTCTCTATATATTTGGGGTTTTCATTTATATAAGGAATAACGCAGGCGGCAACTTCTTCAACTGCCTGATGAAATTCTTCTTCTCCGGGGTTTCTTTTTTTAAGACCTTCCATGAATTGATTAAGGTCTAATGGCTTAATATTTGTTGGCATTTTTCTACTCCCTAAAGTTTTTTATAATACTTACAAAAAAACCGCTTAATCAAATAATTCCTTATTGTTAAATAGAAAGAGTCTCAAGTTAAATTTGCGAGAATATAACGCATATATACACAACTCCAAGCACATGTCGAGAATTATTTATATAACTGTTTGAGCCGAAATTTTTCAAACTTTTCTGTTGATCTAAAATTAAAAATCAGGAGTGGATAAATTTTACCTTTTATCGGAAAGAGGCGTTAAGGAAAGATTTTTATCTTTAATTAATTTTTTGCTTCCAATTCTACTGCAAAGTCTTTTTTAAGTAACTAAGGTCAAAACCTTTATCACTGATTTTATTTTTTAATTTTTCCAGTGTCTGATTGTCTATTCTTGGTGACCGACTTAATATCCATAAGTACTGTCTGGCGGGCTCACTTACGACGGCATACTGATAGTCTTTGTCTAAATCGATGATCCAGTAATCCCCCTTGAATGGCCAAAAAAACTGAACTTTTAATTTAGCGTTGGTTCTTTTGTCAACAATACTGGCTTTACCAATAGCTTCATTTAATTCTCCGTCCGAGGCATACATACGGCATCTATTTGTCACTTTTATTTGCCCATTCTCTGATTTCTCATAGAATGCCGTGGAACGAAAACAACCTTCCTCAAACCAGTTTGGATAAAGCGCTATCTCATACCACTTACCCAGATAACGTTCAATATCAACATGGGGTACTACCTGTAACTCCGGGAAACTTTTTTTGGGTACACCTCCACAACCACTAATCAAAAAAACGACGGTCAGCAAAAAAGTTCCACGAAATAACGAAGGGTATTTAAAATTAAGACTCATAACTTAATCTGATATTTGCAATCCATCGTGTTGACTAAAAATTTAATTTTAAATCAGGTCTGAGTAACAACTTTGTATAGCACAAATCCAACAACCCCCATCTGCGCTAAATTTATTACTACGCTTAATCGATGTAAAATATTGAAAGTTTTTCCGGCTTTTTCATTTCCTTTTAATTGGTCATCTCGATAACGATTTATTAAGGGCATCAGCCACAACCAAGCCAAAACGAATAGAAGGAAAACGAAAATCAAATATAGCCTTTCGGAAAAACTCCATAAAAATATAACCGCAGCTAGTGTCATCCCGGCCATCACCTGACTGTAAACGGGGAATGCCTCCCGAATAAACGGCCCTGAGATTTCAGGAGGAAGTTTTGTGAACACCAATGGAGTCATAATGGCGGCAAAAAAGAACATTCCGCCTATGATCAGAGCTAATAAAAATATTCCCGTAATATCAAAGATTTGTAAATTGCTCATAGTTACCTCAAACAAAAAGGTTAGCAGGACATAAGAATAATAAAGGTATCAAATTTAAGGAATTTTTATTTAAAAAATCACCAGGTTTTTCCCGCGGACTGAGGAACACATTGTTTGATATTATTTTAATGGGGAGAGTGCCCGCAAACTTCCCGCAATGCTTCTTCAAGCTGGGGGTATTGAAATTCAAAACCCGTATCTATAATTTTTTGAGCAATTACCATCTGGCTACCAAGAAGCAAATCTGAGAGCTCCCCTAGTGCTATCTTTAACACAAAATGCGGTATTGGAAAAATTGTGGGTCGTTTTATAACTTTACCCAATATCTTTGTGAACTCCCTGTTTATGACAGGATTTGGACTTACCGCATTATATATTCCGTTTACAGAGGCCTTTTCTATAGCATGAATCAACATATTTGAAAGGTCATTGACATGTATCCAGCTAACCCATTGAGAACCATTTCCCAAAATACCGCCAGCTCCCAATTTGAATGGCGGCAACATTTTACTAAGAGCCCCGCCATCATGTCCAAGAACCATGCCTATTCGATAGATTGCTGTTCTTATTCCATGGTCTTTTGCCTTTAAAGCCTCATCTTCCCAGCTTTGGCAAACATCAGAAAGAAAACCATATCCTTTACATTTCTCTTCATGCAAAATCTCATCAGCTCGGTTTCCATAAAACCCAATAGCGGAAGCGGATAAAAAAACCAATGGTTTTTTATCCATACAAGTCATGGCATTTACCAATCTGCGAGTCGACAGAACCCTTGATTGAATAATTTCCTGTTTTCTATTATTGGACCATCTCCCATTCGCAATACCTTCACCCGCTAAATTAATAACGACATCAACTCCCTTTAGGGAACTTGTTGGAAGAGATTTGCTAATGGGATCCCACGTGCGAGCTTCACAATGAATGGGAACCCGAAACCTTGCGGGATCAATATGTCTTGTTAAAAAAACAATTTCATGGCCTTTTTCTTTCAAATTTTTAACAAGTTCATTTCCAACAAACCCCGTTGCGCCCGCTATCAATACTTTCATGATTAAAATCTTTCTATGTTTTTAAAATTAAGCGGCAAACACAAACTAATTCAATAAAGCAGATTATCAATTATTTTGATTCTTTTTCTTTTTAAACTGGGGTGAAACAAGCTGCGCTTGAGATTTTTCAAAGCTCATCCAGTGTTTTCTGCTTAACTCTTTAGTTGAAATTATTTTTTTTACATGATTGCTTGAGTCAAGCACCCTTACCTCGTAAAACATGTCTAATCTCCTTTTTAATTTTATATTTTGTTACTAACCTTTAGTAGACTTGGATACATCCAATAAATCTCGTGCTACTTCCAAAGCCTTTTTAATATCAGGAAGGCCTCCTCCAGGAACAAAATCTACGTATTTAATTATATTATTTTGGTCAACAACCATAACCGTCCTCCGTAAAATCCCTAACCCTTCAATAAGCAATCCTGTCTTCTTGCCAAATTGGAAACTCGGATCATCGGAAAGAAAAACCAAATTATGGATTTTGGCTTTTTTTGCAAATAAATGCTGCTCTTCAATCGTATTAGTACTAAGTGTTATAATATCTATGTATTTATCCAATCCTCCATTTGTCTCGCTAAACACATGGGTCTGCTTGTCACAGACCGGGGTATTCAATTTTGGAACTACGCTGATTATTTTAATTTTTCCCTTTAATTCATGTATATCCACATCCGTTTTCCCATACGCTTTAAGTTTGGCATTAGGCAAAGGCTGGCCAATCTTCAAAACGTCTAAACGGCTGATTGCAGTATTGGTAAACGCTTTTAAAGGAAAAAGAAAAAAATAAACAATTAGCATTATTAAAATTGTTTGGTTGTTTTTTAAATTTTTCATATTATTTCTCAACGTTTAAGTTAGTGGACAATTTGCTTTTTTAAATGGGGAAACTCGACTACCAGGAATTCGAACATTAAAAGTAGGTTTTTGCTGGAAATCCCGGAGCCCCCAACCCCTGAGGTTTTTCATCGAGCTCCCCCAATCCTATGTGATTTTAAATGATTAACTAATTTTATTTTCTTACTTCTTAGATCCGGCCTGCCTATTTCAGGTTGATCAAATTCAATCAAATAGTCGTAATATTTATTAAAGGCATTGAA
>CAZMXD010000186.1:0-4261 GCA_964570185.1 uncultured Nitrospina sp.
TATGTCTCGTAAGGAAAATGATAAGGCTGTTGAAAGCCTTGAAAAAGCATTAGCACTTAATCCCCGAAAAGATTCTTATTACTTTGAATTGGGAGCTTTAAAGGAAAAGACTGGAGATTTTAAAGGTGCTATAGAAAATATGCGTCGCGCAATTGAAATAAATCCTCTTCATTCTAACGCACACAATTTTTTAGGTTATATATATGCGTTGGAAGGTCGTGATCTCGACCGAGCTTTGGAGCATCTAAAAAAAGCTCTCACCATTCAACCTCGCAATGGTTATTTTCTGGATAGTCTAGGGTGGATCTATTTCAAAAAAGGCGACTCAAAAAAAGCACTCTTGCAAATTCAGAAAGCATTGATTTATACCGATCCCGATCCCGTGCTTTATGACCACCTTGGAGATATTTTGTTTTCCCTAAAAAATTACGATGAAGCCACGGGTGCTTGGAAAAATAGTCGCTCTCTGACACTCCATCAAAAAGATGATTTGGGTGGGGAAATTCCTAATCCAAACGTTCTTCAGGAAAAAATTGAAAAAGCAAAGAAACTTATACAAAAAAGCTTCTAAGCAAGGAATTTTTTTTTTTCTTTTGCGAAATGGTCTGGTTTTATTTTCAGTTGTATTTTTAATTAATGGATGTAAAACCAATCCTGAAAAAATACCTCCACATTTTTCAAAAAGCACAATCTCTTCCAGTTATATTTTTAACCGCCTAAAAATGCGTGCGGAAAAAATTCATAACGTCAAATCGTTTGCGCAAACCACATTTATTGACAAAAAAATCAAACATTCCTTACGTCAGACCTTGATAATAAAAGGCAATCGTTCTATCCGCGTTGATACTTATGGAATGTTTGGTCAGGCGGTAGGGGTATTTATTAGTGCTGCTGGAAAGATGCAGTTTTTAGATCCTGCAAAAGGCCGAGTCTATTCAGGTACAGATGTAAAAAAACTACTAGGAAAATTACTTGGAACTCAAATAGATTTTCAAGAACATTTGCGAGTTTTTGTTGGCCATATTCCACATTTCGAAAACTTAAAAATCAAAGAATTTAGATTAAATTCGGATAAGAGCAAATATATTTTTCATGCCACGGATTTAAAAAATGGTGGAGAGGTACGTATTGATATCGACTCACTGACTTTGTTGCCTTTAGAAATGACTAGATTTGAGAGCGGGCAGAAAAGGTATCATGTTCAATGGGAGGATTACGAAAAAATAGGTTCTATAGACTGGCCATATTTAATTACTCTTAAGTTTCCTGAAAGGCAGGAAATTTTAAAAGTTAAATATAAGGATCCGACTTTAAACGGAGAAATTTCTCCAGAGGCATTTCAACTGATTCCTATGTCCTCTGAAAAATAATAAATGACTGTTTTTAAAAAGCTGCAATTTAAAACTCCCGCGAAGATAAATCTGGGTCTCCATATTCATAAAAAAAGAAAAGATGGCTTTCACGAGTTGGAGACTCTTTTACAAATGGTAGCCTGGTTCGATCAACTGACTTTGAAAGGAACTTCCGAAAAAGTTGAATTGTTTTGTGATGCTCCAGGAATTCCAAATGGAGAGACAAATTTGGTGGTGAAAGCTGCTAGGTTATTGCAAAAACATTTTTCAGGTAGGTGTGGTGGAGTTAACATTAAACTGAAAAAATATATTCCTTCTGGGGCTGGATTGGGAGGAGGAAGTGGAAATGCGGCAGGAGTATTGTTGGCTTTAAATCATTTGTGGGATTTAAAAATATCGAGAGAGGACTTGATCGCTATTTCCTCAGAATTGGGTTCCGACGTGCCATTTTTCCTTACTTCGCCTTGTGCCATTGGTAGGGGTAAAGGAGAAATTCTACAGCCCATTGAAAACCCAATTAACTATTATATTTTAATGGTTTATCCAAATTTACCCCTATCAACCTCGTGGGTCTACGGCAATCTAAAATTGAAGTTGACAAAGTCTGAAAATAATATTAGCATTTTGGCTAATTTTCTTATGCGCTCGGAGTTTGCCCAGTTGGGGGCAGCCCTTTACAACGACTTAGAACCCGTTGTATTTAAAAGGTATCCGGAAATTTTGAAGATTAAAAACGAGTTGCTTGGATCAGGAGCTGAGGGCGCTCTTTTATCGGGAAGCGGTTCGACTGTCTTTGGAATTTTTGATAATCCCGATTTGGCAAAAAAAGCGTTAGCCAGATTCGAGGGGAAAAAGTACAAAGTTTTTCTGGCTAAAAGTATCACGAGCTTTTCTGAATTTTTTCCTGATGAAATGATACCGGCTTTTTAACAATGACCCTGTCATTGTAGAAAGCCTTTCGTATTTACGCCTTTATTTATTCCTGACTTTACCTGCGGGACATCAAGGTTAATGTTGCTGGAATTAGCAAGGGTAATAATTGAAGTGGGTGGGCATTAGAACAGCTAAATAGCTTGTGAGGCCAATTTTCTTTTTTTTGAATTAAGCTTATACCGTTTTGGGGCGTCGTCAAGTGGCTAAGACACAGGATTTTGATTCCTGCATTCGGAGGTTCGAGTCCTCCCGCCCCAGCCAGATTTAAAGGATAATAAATGTTTTCTAGCGAAAATAGGCGCGTACTAGTTTTTTCCGGTAGGGCAAACCAAACACTAACGGGGGAAATCTGCGAGTATATGGGTGTTCCGCTAGGAAAAACCGTGATTCGTGATTTTTCTGATAAAGAAATATATGTGCGAATCGAGGAGAATGTACGGGGTGGAGATGTTTTTGTCGTTCAGTCGACTTGCTTTCCGGGTAATACCAACTTAATGGAATTGCTGATTATGATCGATGCCTTGCGTCGTTCTTCAGCCGAAAGAATAACAGCGGTGATTCCTTATTACGGATACGCACGTCAGGATAGAAAAAACGAGCCAAGGGTTCCTATTACTTCTAAGCTGGTTGCTGATTTAGTGGTCACTGCGGGGGCTGATCGAGTATTGACCGTCGATTTACATGCTGGGCAAATCCAGGGTTTTTTTAATATCCCTGTGGATCATTTGTTTGCAATAAATGTTTTGATCGATTATATCAAAGGCCAGAAACTGGAGAACTTGATTGTTATTTCACCTGATGCTGGTGGTGTGGAAAGAGCTAGAGCCTATGCAAAACGTTTAAACAGTTCCTTGGCAATTATAGATAAACGACGTGATGTTCCGAATGAAGCCAAAGCAATGAATATCATTGGTGATGTAAAAGGTAAAATAGCATTTGTGGTGGACGACATGATTGATACCGCAGGAACACTAATGGAGGCAACGGAAGCCCTGTTAGAGGCAGGTGCCAAAGAGGTCCATGCGTGTTGTTCTCATCCGGTTTTATCGGGTCCAGCGGGAGAGCGTATTTCAAAGTCACCTATCAAATCTGTAGTGACAACGAATACCATTCCCTTAAATAATGATTTGAAAAAAAACCCTAAACTTAAGGTGTTGTCTGTTGCATCCCTATTGGGTGAAGCAATTTTAAGAATTCATCAGGAAACCTCTGTCAGCTCCCTGTTCGATTCGACACAGGAATAACAAGAGACATTCTTAGCCTGGATATTTTTATTGATTGGAGTTTCAAATGTCAGTTTTAACAGCAAAAATTAGAGAAGCAAATGGCAAGTCAGCCGCTCGGAAATTAAGGACAGATGAATGTATACCCGCTGTTGTTTATGGGGTCAATGATAATGTCAATTTGTCTGTAAATCCTAAAGAAGTGAAAAAACTCATCGATGCCAAAGGGCGCAATGTGCTGATCGAATTGAAGGTTGAAGGTGATTCAACGGGGAACAGAAACGTAGTACTAAAAGAATTTCAGACCCATCCCCTCAAATCAGGTTGGTTGCACATCGATTTTTTGGAAATTGATGTAAGTAAAAAGATTAAAGTAAAAGTTCCGATCGAATTAATTGGTATTTCCCCTGGAGAAAAACAGGGTGGGCACGTAAACCATATAATTCGCGCTTTAGAAATCGAAAGTCTGCCAAAAGATATTCCTGAAAAAGTCGAGGTGCAAATGGGAGGCGTTGAGCTTAATGAAATGATTCGCGTTTCAGAATTAAGCCTAGATGGGTCGATTGCGATCCTTAATGATCCCAACGATGTGGTGGTAAATGTCCATCTCGAAAAAGTCAAAGAGGAAACGGTAGAAGTCGAAGAAGGTGAAGAAGGTGAAGAGGCAGCGACAGAGGCTGGTGAAACTCCCGAAGAATCTAAGGAAGATCCCGGGAAGAAAGAGGATGGGAATAATTAATTGTGTATTTAATT
>CAZMXD010000187.1:0-4259 GCA_964570185.1 uncultured Nitrospina sp.
TGATCGGCTATGCGGTTGGTTATTTTTTGAGAAAGTTGTTTACAGAATATCAAATTAAAGAAGCAGAAGCGCATCGCCGGAAAATAATAGGAGAAGCTGATAAAGAGGTTGAAAATCGCTTAAGGGCTGCTGAAATCGAAGCTCGGGAAAAATCTCTATTAGTAAAAAGTGATTTTGAAAAAGAAATAAAGACTAAGCGCGATAGTCTTCGTGATCAGGAAAAAGATTTGGAACAAAAAGAAAGGGAATTTAGTAACGAGTTCGGAAAATTCAAAACACGCGAAAAAGAGATCGAAGCTGAATTGTCGCAACTGAATCAAAAGAAAGAGGAGGTCGAAAAGCAGAAAGTTGAATATAAACGTTTAGTTGATGAAGAAATTAGAAAATTGGAAGTAATTGGTTCTTATACTGCAGAAAAAGCGCGTGAAGAGGTAAAGAATAAAATTGTGGATGAAGCCAAGTTGGACGCGGCCCGCGAAGTGAAAAAAATTGAAGAGAAGGTAAAGTCGCAATCAGATGATGCAGCTAGAAAGCTGATTACCATGGCGGTCCAAAGATTAGCTTCCGACCATGTCGCCGAGACAACGGTGGCTGTGGTTGAGTTGCCCAGTGATGATATTAAAGGCCGAATCATTGGCCGTGAAGGCCGAAATATAAGAGCGCTTGAACAGGCGACGGGGATAGATTTAATCATTGATGACACCCCAGGCGCGGTGGTGTTATCTGGCTTTGATCCGATTCGCAGGGAGGTGGCAAGACGCGCTCTTGAATATTTAACGATCGATGGCCGTATTCATCCGGGACGAATAGAAGATGTGGTTGGTAAGTGCAAGAAAGAAGTTACAGAGGAAATTCAAAAAGCTGGAGAACAAGCCATAATTAATGTTGGCCTTGATAATATTAACCCGGAAATGATCAAGCTACTTGGCAGGCTTAAATATAGAACAAGTTATACGCAGAATGTTCTCGAGCATGTTCAGGAAGTTGCATTTGTTTGTGGTTCCATTGCAGTAGAACTTGGATTAAACGAAAATATGGCAAAGCGTGCGGGGTTGTTGCATGATATTGGTAAAGCTATCGATCATCAGACAGATGGTACACATACCTCTTTAGGTGTAGATATTGCAAAGCGCTATGGTGAACACCCTTTCGTTATAAATGCCATTGCCTCACATCATGAAGACTGCGAAGCGGAATCCCCTTACGCGGTTTTAGTCGCAGCAGGCGATACAATCTCTGCTTCAAGACCAGGTGCGAGACGTGAAATGTTAGAAACTTATGTTAAACGCATGACACAACTGGAAGAAATTGGTGATTCGTTTAAAGGGGTGCAAAAAACTTTTGCTATTCAATCGGGTCGCGAGGTTCGTATAATTGTGACCCCAAGTGGAACCGATGACCAAAGCGCCAATATCCTAGCACGTGATGTGGCAAAGAGGATTGAGAAAGAAGTGACGTATCCGGGTGAAATTAAAGTTACTGTGGTACGTGAGTCTCGATTTACAGAGTTCGCCAGATAGCAGATCGTTATTAACTGGGATTTCCGTTTTTTGAAAATACTCCAAAGCGGGCCTGCGATTTTTATTCAAAACAAAACCACCCAATTTAGCTCATGGAAGAATTAGGACATCTGATTAAGCTCAGGTATGAAAAGCTTGATGAAATACGGAAAACGGGAATTGCCCCTTATATTAATCGGTTTAAAATTGATACTAGTATTCAAACGCTGGTGCAAAATTTTTCCGAAGGTACCAAGGAAGAACTTGATGAAAAAGGTCATATTTGTATCCTAGCTGGCAGGATTATGACTAGGCGTAAGCATGGTAAAACTACATTCTTAAATATTCAAGATTCCTCGGGTCAGATTCAGGTTTTTATGAACAAAAATGTTTTGGGGGAAGAGATATACGAATTTTTGGGTAAACTGGATATTGGAGATATTATTGGTGTTAATGGAAGAATATCCAAAACAAAAACGGGTGAGTTAACTCTTTTTGCAGACAAGTTCACTTTGCTGTCAAAATCCTTATTGCCACTTCCAGAGAAATGGCATGGATTAAAAGATATTGAGCTGCGTTACCGACAGCGCTATGTTGACTTGATCGTAAACCCTGATGTTAAAAAAGTTTTTATACTTCGCAGCAAGATTATCTCTGCGCTTCGTGACTATTTAAATGAACGAGATTATCTAGAAGTTGAAACACCGATGATGCAGTCGATTCCGGGCGGAGCCACGGCGCGACCTTTTAAAACTCATCACAACGCTTTGGATATGGACCTGTATCTTCGTGTTGCTCCAGAACTTTATTTAAAGCGTTTAGTGGTGGGAGGTATCGAAAGGGTTTACGAAATCAATCGAAACTTTCGAAACGAGGGAATATCTACCGAGCACAACCCTGAATTCACCATGGTTGAGTTCTATACGGCATATTCAGACTACAATGACTTAATGGACTTAACAGAAGACTTGTTTCGTTTTATATGTAAAAAAGTTTTTCCAGATAATAACTTTAAGTTTCCCTATACCAGTATTGTGAATGGAGAATCAATCACGGAGATGATTGATTTTTCGCAGCCATTTCGACGTTGCTCTTTCCGAAACTCCTTAATAGATATAGGGGGTATCGATAAAGAGTATCTGAACGATCCGCAAAAGACCGTTGCGTTTGCGTTGGATAATAAGGTAGCACTGGAAAAAAAAGACATCCATGAAAAAATCCTTGCTAAATTATTTGACCATTTCGTAGAACCTAAAATGTCGCAGCCTACTTTTATCACAGACTATCCTTTAGCGTTGTCGCCACTTTCTAAGAGAAAGGAAAACAACCCTGACTTAGTAGAGCGTTTTGAGCTGTTTATTGGACGAAAAGAAATTGCTAATGCCTACACTGAATTGAATGATCCTATTGATCAAAAGAAAAGATTCGAAGATCAAGTCGCAGAGAGGCAGGCTGGTGATGAGGAAGCTCACTGGATGGATAATGATTTTATACGTGCTTTGGAATACGGTATGCCACCGACGGCTGGAGAAGGTATTGGTATTGACCGCCTGGTTATGCTATTCACAGATAGTCCTTCTATCCGTGATGTGATCCTTTTCCCTCAATTAAAAAAGCAATCAGGGATCAGTTCTTGATTCACCTCTTATATGTCCTTTGAATTTTTTATCAGTCTGCGTCATTTAAAATCTAAGCGAGCGAAAAAGTTTATTTCTCTCAATACCTGGATATCAATCGGTGGCGTAGCTTTGGGGGTAATGGCTTTGATCGTTGTCATTGCTGTAATGTCTGGTTTTGGAAAAGATCTTCGCGATAAGATTCTAGGCACAAACAGCCATATTGTTGTGACCAATATTACACGGTCAGGTATGGATGATTTTGAGTCTGTTCTCAAAAAGGTAATGCAATCCGAAGGGATCAAGGCGGCAGCACCCTTTATTCTTAATCAAGTGATGTTGACGTTTGGTAGTAAATCTTCGGGTGTGGTTGTTCGGGGGGTGGACCCGGAGCGCGAAGCGATGGTTTCTGATCTGGAGAAAAACATGATTCAGGGTAAAATTGGCATGCTTAAAAGGAGTAAAAAAAATAAAGCAGGCCTTGGACATGAAAATATTATTTTAGGAAATGAACTATCTCAGAAGCTTGATGTTCAGGTGGGTGATGCAATATCTATGGTTTCACCTGCATCGCGATTAACGCCTATGGGTTTAATTCCAAAAATTAAACTGTTTAAGGTTGTAGGGCTATTTGAATCTGGCATGTTTGAATATGATTCCAGTCTGGCTTTTATTTCTGTCCAATCAGCACAAAGGTTTTTTGCGATGAAGGATAAAGTAAGCGGGATTGAAATTCGCGTGGAAGATATAGATAGTGCAGATCAAATTGCTGAACTCCTTCAGGAAAACCTTGGCTTTCCTTATTATGTCAGAGATTGGATGCGAATGAATAAAAATCTTTTTTCGGCCCTGCGTCTTGAAAAGATTGTCATGTTTATTATTCTCATTTTAATCATTTTGGTAGCAGCTTTTAATATAGTGAGCACGCTTTTTATGGTAGTGATGGAGAAAACGAAGGAGATAGCGATCTTAAAATCCATGGGTGCATCACGTGCCAGCATAATGAAGATTTTCAGTTTTCAAGGGTTAATTATTGGTTTACTGGGAACCCTAATTGGCTGTGTTGGAGGATTCGCCATTGTTCCTAATCTTAATGAAATAGTAGGTTTTATCGAAAACATATTTGGTATAACAGCGTTCCCAA
>CAZMXD010000188.1:0-4258 GCA_964570185.1 uncultured Nitrospina sp.
TACGTCTGTTTAACCTCATAGACAAACCTCCTTGTGAAACTTGGAAATTTTGAGCCCGGCAATATACCGAACCCCTTTCACAAACTACTTCACACTACAACTTTCACACTACAACCTCGTTACTTCTTCGGGGCGCCCACCCAGTGGATTACGACCCCAATTTTTACCTATTCAAACTTGCTTTTAAAAACCACAAAAACCTACCACTTTTGATACTACTTTTAAAACTTTTTCCTGCTATAAAAATTAAAGGCCGCACACGGAATTTCCGCATCAAATCGCACCGAAACAGACCTCAAAAAATGAGGAAGATAACAATACTCTTGGAAAACTCGCTTACGTTTCATAAAAATTATAAGAGGCGAATACTCCCTAAAATCCTCGTTTTTATAGATCTGAATTCGAATACTTTTCTCAACCTTTTTATTCAGATTAGGCCCAGTTATATGGAATTTCCAGCTAATTGTCAAGGAAATATCCTTGAATAAAAAATTAAATTTTCTAGATGAAATATAGGTCCAAAATTATAAAATTTCACGAAAAATTTTCTTTAAAATTAAAAAGGCGAAAAATTCAAAAATTTTTTCAAAAAAATAAAAATATATATTATAAACCATTATAAAATAATGGTTTTAAGGGTCTTCCGCCTTAAAAAGAGCGTGCCATCTGGTTGGCTTTAATAAAAATAGGTAAAATAATGGCTAAAAAATAGCTAAAATTGGAAAAAATCACTGAATTTGTGAAAATCTTTCAAATGTTGGTGCTGTAGAGTTCTAAAAATGTCCTAATTATTGATAAAATTCTATTTTCCCACTCAAAAATATCGCCTAATTATTTTGAATTTGCCAAAATTAAAAAAAACCGTCTCTAAAAATTTGCTAAAAAATAATTTGGAGCTATAATTTCCCATTTTCTTTGGGAGTTAAAATGAAAAAAAAGCGCATTGCCCTCTACCCTGGAACATTTGATCCGGTTACTTTTGGTCACATTGATATTATGCGTCGTGCACTAAAACTTTTTGATAAGTTAATTGTAGCCGTGGCTTTAAACCACAAAAAGAGTCCATTATTCTCGCTGGAAAAACGTGTTGATTTTATAAAAGAAGCAACTCAAGAACTAAAGAATATAGAGGTCATTTCTTTTGATAATTTACTTATCACTCTGGCTCATAGTAAAAAAGCATCTGTCGTTATTAAGGGGTTGCGAGCTATCAGTGATTTTGAATTTGAATTACAGATGGGGTTAATGAACCGTACCCTCGACGAAAAAATAGAAACTCTTTTTATGATTCCCAGTCAGGAGTTTTCATTTTTAAGCTCAAATCTGGTAAAAGAAACTGCCAGGCATGGCGGCGATGTCTCTAAACTTGTCCCAAAAATTGTTTTTAAAGAATTAAAGAAAACTTTCAAATGAAATTTTCCAGTCGGATAGAAAAAGTCAACCCTTCCATGACTTTGGCGATCGATGCAAAAGCAAAAGAGCTAAAAGCTAAAGGGGAAGATGTGATTGGTTTTGGTGCGGGAGAACCAGATTTCGACACGCCAGATCGAATTAAGCAGGCGGGTATCCAAGCCATTGAAGCAAACGAAACGCATTACACTCCAGTCGGAGGAACAAATGAACTGAAAGATGCGATCATTACCAAAATGAAAAGGGATAATGATCTAGATTATGAAAGAAACCAAATAATTGTTTCCTGCGGTGCAAAACATTCATTCTATAATCTTGCTCAAGCATTATGGGAAGAGGGTGACGAGGTAATTATTCCAGCTCCTTACTGGGTATCATTTCCTGAGATGGTGGTTTTGGCGGGAGCAAAACCTGTGATTATAGAAACCAACTCTACTAACAATTTCAAAATCACAGTGAATCAGATTAAAGAAGTCCTGACCCCAAACACACGCGCAATATTGATCAACACTCCGAGCAATCCGACAGGCTCTGCTTACAAAAAATCTGAATTGGAGGCCATTGCTGATTATGCCTTGAAAAATAATTTATTGTTAATCTCTGATGAAATTTATGAGTGGATAATCTTTGATGGGTTCCAACACACTAGCCTCGCCTCATTAAGCAAAGAGGCGCAGAAAAACTGCGTAGTGATTAATGGCGTATCAAAATGCTATGCCATGACGGGTTGGAGAATCGGATATATCGCAGCCGATGCCGAAATTGTCAAAAAAGTGACCAAGCTTCAGGGACAAAGCACATCTGGTCCTTGCTCCATTTCGCAGGCTGCTAGCATTGAAGCGCTTACGGGCCCCCATGACGATGTAATAACAATGGTGCGTGAATTTGAAAAGCGCAGGAATGTTATGGTAGATCGATTGACTGCCATCCCTGGAGTTTCTTGTAATAAACCCAATGGCTCATTTTATTCTTTTCCGGATTTTTCCACTCTTTATGGAAAAAAAGATAGAAATGGAAAGCAACTTCAAGGTTCGTTAGATTTTACCGAATACCTTTTAACAGAAAAAAAAGTGGCAATCGTTCCAGGCATTGCCTTTGGAGCAGATGCTAATGCTCGTATGTCTTTTGCAACCTCGATGGAAAAAATTGAAGAAGGCGTTAAGCGAATTGCGGAAGCTTTGCAATTGTTGCAATAACCAGCCTGTAAAAAGCTGATGCGGTCTCTAACCTATAGGCGGAGCAGTGGTACCTTAGTTAGTTTCGATGCTTTCTTTGTAATCTTTTATTCGCTCTTCAATTTTAGCTCGGCACCTTTTAGCTTTGCAGTTTCCTGTGCCAACACCAATATTTTTTCTCAGTGCTTCAAAAGTCAAAGAACCTTCCTTTATCGCAGTCATTATAGTGCCTGCCTTAATACTTCGACAAATACACACCTTCTTAAAGCTGTCTATTAAATGTTTTTTTGTTTCCAAAATATATATAGTTCCCGATATGATTCTTACGGGCTTTAAATTTTTATTTATAATAGATTTTGCATGCTCAAAATAAATTTAATTAGGAACACTTTTACCCAATAAATATTGTAAACCACACACCTTGAAATACCTAACACTTAAAAAAAATAAACCTTTTATCCTATCTGCGTTTAGTGGGGTATTGCTCACTCTGACATTTCCTGAATACAATCTGGAATTTTTGGGGTGGATAGCATGGATCCCCCTGTTTTATGCGATGGAAGATAGCTCCCCTCAAAGAGCTGCCTTTCTCGGGTTCCTCACCGGAATGGTTTTTTTTAATTGCGGGTTGAGTTGGATCAATAATACCCTCATCAATTATGGAGGCCTTCATTGGGTTCTTAGCTTTGGCGCACTTGGTCTTTTATCTGCTTATTTATCCTTTTTTATCGCACTTTTCTGCTATTTATTGAGGAGAGTCTGTGCCAGTAATCGCATTCATTTCTTTTTGTTTGCGCCGGTTCTTTGGGTTTCATTGGAGTATTTGCGCTCTACCCATTCGAAATACGGTTTTTCTTGGCTGGGTCTGGGTTATTCACAATTCCAAAACCTACCTGTAATACAGCCTGCGGAGTGGACTGGGGTTTATGGGGTTTCATGGATCATTCTTTTCTTTAACAGCGGGGTTTATTTATCTTGGAAATGTTGGCGGGAACAAAACACCAAAAAATGGGAACTTAAAACCGGATGGAGGATTTTATCTGTCACGCTTCTTATTTTTGCCATTTGGCTGGTTTATGGGAGCCAAAGGCTCGCACATTTTTCCAAAAACCCTAATCAAAAAATTAAAATAGGATTGATCCAGGGAAATGTAGAACAATTCATGAAATGGGATCCAATTTATCAAAATCTGGTAATAAATAAGTACCGAGACCTGACTTTAAAAGCTGCTCAAAAAAAACCTGATCTTATCATCTGGCCAGAAACCGCAACGCCGTTTTATTTTGAGGAAAATCCTAACGAAACGGACTTAATAAGAAATCTCGTAAGGGAAATTCAAATACCTCTTTTATTTGGTAGCCCTCATCGAAAAAAAATAAAAAATGAAAAAATTTATTTTAATAGTGCTTATTTGCTATCAGAATCCGGCGAAACTTTAAGTCGTTATGATAAAATTCATTTGGTGCCGTTTGGCGAATTTGTTCCGTTTCGAAAAATATTATTCTTCATCGAAAAACTTGTGGTGATGATCGGGGATTTCGGTCGCGGCACGGAAGCAATAGTAATGGAAAACGAGGGTATTAAAGCAGGCGTTTCGATTTGCTATGAAATAATTTTTCCAGATTTAATACGGCAAGCCGTAAAAAACGGTGCAAATTTTTTAGTAAACATTA
>CAZMXD010000189.1:0-4184 GCA_964570185.1 uncultured Nitrospina sp.
CACGAAGGTACCAACCCAAATACACTTGATCGACCAGGTAATGCAGGCTTCGATTGGCGCGCTCGGGATCAGGTATGAAAAATTGCGATAGCAAGATGCCACTGATTACCAGAACCCCAAAGGAAGAAAGGGTCATTCCTCCTAGGGAATATTTTATGGAGTTTGCGTGCTCGGGGATATCGTATTCGAGGAGGTGCAGGCCTAATCGGTCTTCCAATATTTTTGTAAGTCCGCTAGCCATGCTTTTATTCTCCTGGTCTTATGAAAGTAAGCCCTGCAAAAATAAGACCTGCAAAAACAGTAATGCCTAATGCCGTAGCATAGCCTTTACTTGATGTTTCTATGGCTTTATGTTTTGCCGATTCCACTTTGGGCATACTGTGGTCATCCTTCTCTTTGTGGCTGCCCTCCATATTCATTAAGTCATTTTTTTCGGGCTCAATTTCTCCTGGCATAAATAGGTCGCCGGGCGAAAACATTTCAGAGCTTTTAAATGGATCTGACTCCTTTTCTTCCGTTATGTACATGGAGTCGACTGGTTCTTCAAGAGATGGAGTTGAAGGCGGTTTCTTTTTATGATCTCCATGGGCAAATGCGTTTTGGGCTATAAAAGCAAAGACAGTTAAAGTGATAATGACGGAAAATTGTTTCATGATCCCATTACCAACTGAGTGAAAGCCTCTACCGTTTCATCATTGGCCCAGTCTCTGGGGCCAACGGCTTTATGCCTAATCAATCCTTCCCGACCAACGATAAATGTTTCTGGAACCCCTGTAGTTTTATAAACTTTTTTAGCCACTATACTTTCCGGGTCTAACAATACGGGGAAAGTTAGATTGAATTTCTTCATAAATGGTTCGATCAACGTCTGGTCTTTGTCGACACTTATAGTGAGCATTTCGAATCCATGGTCCTTAAATTTACGATACAACTTTTCCATTGAGGGCATTTCAACTTCGCAGGTACCGCACCAGGTAGCCCAGAAATTTATAAATACTACTTTACCCCGGTAGTCTGAAAGTTTTATTTTACCTCCTAGCAGGCTTGGCAGTTCAAAGTTTGGAGATATAAAAGCCTCCGCGGGATATTCACTCACGAAGGGTTTTAGCTCTACCTTATTGAGGGATATAACAAATACGGCAAGCAGTGCTGCTACCAGAAATATATAGGGTATGTAAATACTGATAGGTTTGTCTTGAGATACGTTTTCCATTATCGAATTGGTTGTAAGAGATTTTATGACGGTTCAAGCTCGGCGATATGGGCGATAGAATTTTTTGTCTACCGCAACAACAATTTCGTCCAGGGTTTTACCTTGATTATATAATTCATAGGCGTAAAAAACTTCGTTCAAGCAAATATCACATTTTGATCCATGCTTATTTGTGTAGCAAGTTAACAGAGTTTTATGATTATGATTTTTTTTGCAATAACAATAGCAAAATAAACTATCTAATACCTTTGGTATTTCCGCGGCAATTCTATAAGCTTTTGCTACCCTTCCTACAAAAATCGCATCGGTTAAGACGGGACGAGTTTCAATTAATGGTCCTGTTGCTGGTGCTACTGGCTGAACTTTTACAGAAGGCTTAATGCCAACATAAATCCCTGCGGCTAACACACAGACAAGAACCACCATAGCCATTTTAGAGGTATTTTTTTTAACAATTTTAGAACGCTTTGAACCCCAATTCTTTTTCTTAGCCATTTTTTTGGTAAACCTTCTTGTTAATTTGATATAGGTTATTACTAATTATATTGACTGTAACGCCACTATGCAACAGCCAATACAATCCGGAAGGAGAGGCATGTTCGACCAATTTGCTTGAAAAATTACAGGTAGAACTTTTGGAGGGATAATACGGTTATAGATTCGGTAAAAGCTTAATAAATTTTTTTGGTTTATGGGATGGGCCTTTAGGCTGCATGCCTAAAGATTAACGGATGGTTTGATACCATTTTGTCAGAATACGAGGCGGAAAACCTAATTCGAATAAAGTTGCGATAATAATATTTCTGATTGTTGTAAACCAGATACCATCATTTATCCACCTGCGAGGGGAAGTGAGAACTTCTTCCTTGAGGAGAACTACAGGACCAAAAAATTTAAGCCGTTTATAGAAGTCCAGGTCTTCACATATGGGGAACTCCGTAAACCCTTTCATTTCTTGGAAGACAAGTTTTTTTACAAAAAAAGCCTGATCTCCATATGCTCTTCCCAGATATTTTGAGCGCAGATTTGCAAACTGGTTAATTATCTGTAAAGCCCTTTTGTCGGAATCAATGAGAAGTGAGAAGGCTCCACCAATTATTTCTGGATTTTTCATTGCGTACAACATTTTCTGATAACTGGTGAGTTTGATATAACTGTCAGCATGAACAAAAAGTAATAGGTCACCTGTGGCCAACTGGGCTCCGGCATTCATCTGCATTGCGCGCCCAGAATTACCCTTTATTAAATGTGGAGTAAATTTAGCGGCAATTTTGAGGGTGTCATCATCGCTTCCCCCATCACTAACAATAATTTCATGGGGTGAAAGCTGTTGTATTTTTACCAAGGTTTCACTCAAATATCGCGCTTCATTTAAGGTGGGAATGATGATAGAGATTTTCAAGACGCTATTCCAATTACTTTCTGGTTTTTTCTAATTTCAATACCCCTTTGTAATCAGACGTCAATATATTATAGAATAGTTTCTAGTTAAACTAATTTCTTGTTTTTCCCTAGTTTAGGGCCAGGTGAATATGTTCGCGCATTTTATAGATTCCCGATCCTTTCAGTGCGGTTATTTTCAGGACCGTCAGTCACTATTTGAAGAGTACTTGCTTGAAGATGTTTCGGAAGAAGAGTTTGAGTTTCTCTTGGCGCATGGTATGAGACATTTTGGTGACTATTATTTTCGACCCCGTTGCCAGAATTGCTATCTGTGCATCCCTATTCGTGTACGTATTAACGAATTTAAAATGACACGTAACCAGAAGCGCGCATTGACTACGTGTAAAAGTATTAAAATGAAAATAGGTGACCCCGTCTATACGGAAGAAAAGTTTAAACTTTATCTAAAACACAAAGAAAGATTTAATTCTTTGCAGGACGATGTAGAAGACGAACAAAACTTTCGTATGTCGTTTTATGTAAATACGCCATTCGGTATAGAATTTGAGTATTATTTGGACGGTAAACTGGTTGGCGTCGCCTTAGGTGATAAAACATCAAAATCTTTTTCTGCGATCTATACTTTTTATGATGTGACGGACAAGAGAATGAGCCTTGGAACCTATAGTGTATTAAAACAATTGGAGTATGCAAACCAGTATGGAATGAAATACTTTTATCTTGGCTATTATATTGCAGAAAATGCGTCCTTAAACTACAAAGCGAGTTTTCGACCGAATGAAATTTATATGGGCAGAGAATGGCGCCGATTTAGAAATGCCGGGGGAGATTACCTGATTTCTAAGAAACGCCTGCAATGGAAGAACTCCGATCTTCTCGTGAAAGCTGCTTCTACTTCCAATTTAACCATCGACTAACCAACCTCAATAAGCATAAATACCTGCTCATTTTTTAAATGATTTCTGTGAAGACGAGGATCATCCATATAACTAGAATGACGTTAAAAATAACTCCCACGTGGAAAAACACATTAAAAAATTTGCCGTGGCTATAATCATAATTGTCTTTATTTTCTTTTGTCATGACAGGTCAGTCCATTACCAGAGTAGTCAAACGTTGTGCAAGCCCAGAGCTTCGAATCACTTTTCGAATGGGACGTTCTATATAGTTTAGACTCATATAAAGGCGGTCTAGGTTCGAAAAATTTTTTGATTCTGCGATAGCTTGCCCCCCTTCATCTCTTATTTCGTTTCGCCAGATACTCAAAGCAGTCAGGTTCTTTAAGTAAGCAGAGTTGGCAATGGCTATCGCACCGGCATTACCCATTTTGTTGGAGCATAAATATAATTTTTTCAGATTCGTTAAATATTTACTTTGAGCAAGTGCCTCGGTCCCCTCATCACCTATACCGGTACTATCAAGGTGCAGTGCTTTCAAACTGGGCCATTGGTCTGATGTGGCAATCGCCCTTGCGCCTTCGGCTTCAATAGGATTTGAATCCAGAAAAATGATTTCCATATTTTTTAGGTTTGGAGATTCGGCTAGGGCAGTTGCACCTTTTGGGCCG
>CAZMXD010000190.1:0-4182 GCA_964570185.1 uncultured Nitrospina sp.
TTTTTATTGCCAAGTCTTTAGTAAAACGAGCGGACAAATTAAGAAATTTTGCTTATGGTTATTTGCCCAATTTAATCGTATTAGGTTTTTTTTTCATCCCCATTTTATTTCAGCCAGATTTTGGGACTGCCATGGTTATTTGTACGGTCACATTTACAATGCTGTTTATCGCCGGGCTCAGGAAAAAATTTCTTTTCATTTCAATCCTGGTAATAACTCCTTTTATAGCACTAGCAATTCTGACCGCCGAATATCGAATGAAAAGAATCATAGCCTTTCTCAACCCGTGGGAAGATCCTTCTGGGATAAATTTTCAAGTCATTCAATCTTTTTATGCTTTTGGAAGAGGAGGGTTTTGGGGAACTGGCTTGGGGCAAAGCTCTCAAAAACTTTTTCGCCTTCCAGAAGCACACACGGATTTTATTTTTTCAGTGATCGGAGAAGAGTTGGGTTTTATAGGAACTACAGCAATAGTTATCCTATTTTCAATTTTTATTTGGAGGGGTTTTATAACTGCCTACCGAGCCAAAGATCCTTTTGGGACTCATTTGGCAACAGGACTAACTCTGCTAATTGGTTTGCAGGCTTTTATAAATTTAGGAGTGGCCTCAGGACTTCTCCCTACGAAAGGACTTACTCTGCCTTTTATTAGTATGGGAGGGTCTTCGATGCTTGTAACAATGCTTTCAGTAGGTGTTTTACTAAATATTTCAAAGCAAGCTAAAAAACGTTGACGATGTATTAATGAAGAAACAAGTTGTTATAGCGGGTGGTGGGACTGGCGGCCACCTTTATCCAGGAATTGCTCTTGCCAGAGCACTTATAAGGAACGATATGGATATTGAAATTTCTTTTGTTGGAACCCAAAAAGGTCTGGAAGCAAAAGTATTACCTCAGGAAGGTTTCGATTTGAAAACTATTCTCTCGGCAGGTTTATTTGGCAAAAAGAAAATCGCACGATGGGTATCTTGGTGCAAATTGCCTATTAGTACTGCTCAATCCATGAGTTTTTTAATAAGAAAAAGCCCCAGCCTTGTAGTTGGGGTCGGTGGTTATGCATCGGGACCCTTGGTTCTTTCTGCATGGATACTTCGAATTCCAATATTAATTCACGAGCAGAATTGTATTCCCGGAATGACAAATAAATGGCTGGGCAAAATTGCGGACAAAATTGCTGTCTCCTTTAAGGATTCCGCAACCATGTTTCCCAAAGAAAAAGTGGAAGTCACAGGAAATATGATCCGAGAGGGATTCTCCAAACCAAAAGAAGAGTTTCCAAAAATTGACGGGCCATTCAGGGTTTTAGTTCTCGGTGGTAGTCAAGGCGCACATTCAATAAACATTGCTATGGTCGAAGCTTTGCAATTTCTTTCGCAACAAAAACGCAATTTGCATATTATCCACCAAACTGGTGAGGCGGATTTCGAAATGGTGAAAATACAATACGCTAAGACCAATTTGCCTTCAGACGTTCGTCCTTTTATTGAGGATATAGAAGATCAATATAGAAAAGCATCTTTAGTCATCTGTCGAGCCGGCGCAACTACTCTGGCTGAGGTTACCGCCTGTGGAAAGATGTCTGTTCTGGTTCCTTTTCCGCATGCGACCCATAATCATCAGGTAAAAAATGCGCGTATCCTTGAAGCCGCCAACGCAGGAGAAATAGTTTTGGATGAAGAGTTGTCTGGAACACGTATTGCGAAATCAATAATTCAAGCTATGGAAGAACCAAAGCGATTAAAAATCATGGAACAAAATAGCTATAAACTTGGGAAGCGAGACGCAACCGAAAAAGTAAGACTTCTTTGTATGGATTTACTGGAAGAAACTTATAGAAAATCAGGTAGAACAAAAAAATTACAAGGGAATTATTTTTTGTCATGTTTTTAGGTACAACAAAACGGATTCATTTTATTGGAATCGGAGGTTCGGGAATGAGTGGAATTGCTGAAGTATTAATTAATCAGAACTATGAGGTAAGTGGTTCGGATCAAACTAGATCTTCAGTAACCGATCACTTGGAGTCTTTAGGAGCTAAAATCCATTTTAATCATAAACCCGAAAATGTTTTAGACAAGCACGTTGTGGTTGTTTCTAGCGCAATTCGAAATGGCAACTGTGAAGTTAAAGCAGCTAAAGAACAAATGATACCAGTAATTCCTAGAGCCGAAATGCTGGCGGAATTAATGCGGATGAAACACGGGATAGCAATTGCGGGGAGCCACGGAAAAACCACAACCACATCTCTTGTTGCAACTGTTTTGACTGGTGGACAATTGGATCCGACGGTAATCGTTGGGGGAAAACTAAAAAACATGGGAGGACATGCAAAACTAGGGCAAAGCAAATTCCTGGTGGCAGAAGCAGATGAAAGTGACGGATCTTTTTTGAGGCTTTCTCCTGCTATCTCAGTGGTTACTACGCTAGATGTTGAACACATGGACTATTACCAAACGATGAATAATATGAAATCAGCTTTTCTAGATTTTTTAAATAAGGTGCCTTTTTATGGAAGCGCAATTTTATGCATGGATGACCCGAATCTTCAATCACTACTTCCAAAAATTGAAAAAAGAACGATTACTTACGGACTTAAAACACAGGCTGACTATACTGCTCGGGAAATCTCTATGAATGGTTTGAAAACAAATTTTACCGTTTTTCATCATGGAAAAAGGCTTGGAAGAATTTCATCCAGGTCTTTAGGAAATCATAATATCAGCAATACATTGGCAGCTATTGCTGTTGGTATGGAATTAAATATCCAATTTTCCGCAATTACTGATGCTTTAAAAAACTTTCCAGGCGTTCAAAGACGTTTTGAAATTCTTTATCAATCAAATTCCATGGTTATTGTTGATGATTATGGTCATCACCCTACAGAAATCTTGGCAACCTTGGCAACCGCCAAAATGGTTTGGCCGGACCGAAGACTTGTAGTTGTTTTTCAACCTCACCGTTATTCCCGAACTCAGCATCTGCTAGAAACTTTTTATTCATCTTTCAATGATGCGGATAAATTAATTTTACTGGATATCTATGGTGCGGGCGAAAAGCCTATTGATGGAATTAGCTCTCTGAAACTGGCAAAAGGAATTAGGGAGTTTGGTCATAAGAACGTGGACCATATCAAAAATATTGAATCACTGGTTCCACAATTAAAACTTTCTCTGCAACCTGGTGATGTTGTTTTAACAATGGGTGCGGGAAATATAGGGGAATTGGCACACGAGTTTGCCGCTAAATTCCGTGATTGATAGCCCAAAAACAAAGAGGATTTTTATTTATGTTGAACGAAGCATGGAAGCGAAGATTAATAAATATTGCGCATTCTGGGTCGGGGAAGGAATTTCATCTCAAAACCAGAATGGAGTTTCCTAAAACTGTTCTGGGACAAAAAATTTATCAGAGTAAAACTATGAGTCATACATTTCCCTGGTTACATAAAATTAAAGGAACGGTCCTACAAGATGAAATGCTTGCTGGTCATACTTCTATTCAAATTGGTGGCCCTGCGGATGTTTTAATTTTTCCGAAAGATATTCGAGACATTCAAACTATTTTAAAAAATAGAGGGAAAACACCAGTTTATATTTTAGGGGAAGGAACAAATTTACTGGCAAGTGACCGCGGAATAAGAGGAATCATTATTTCTTTAAAAGAATGTTTTAAAGAAATTAAACGGCCTCTATTCTTTAACAGAGAAGAAGGTGCCAGGCGCGCCGTAATCAAAGCAGGAGCGGGAGTTAAGATGTCTTATCTGGCAAAACATGCCGCTCGTTATTCCTTAACAGGAATCGAGCATCTAGTAGGCATACCTGGTTCTTTAGGGGGTGCGGTTATCATGAACGCTGGTGCGGAGGGCACAGAAATAGGTTCAGTGCTTAGAACCGTAACTCTTATTAACTGGGATGGAGAGATAGAAGTTTTGAGACGTGAAGACCTATCCTTTGAATATAGGAAAACTGTTTTTCCTGATAAAGCGGGGATCATTATTGAAGCAGAAATAGAACTAGGAGAAGGAAGTCGCGCAGAAATCATGACAACTATGGATCGTCATCTTTCCAGAAGGTCACAAACGCAACCTCTAAAAATTCCCAATTCAGGCTCAATTTTTAAAAACCCAGAAGGGGATGCTGCAGGAAGAATTATTGAATCGATAGGGCTCAAAGGTTTTTCCAT
>CAZMXD010000191.1:0-4177 GCA_964570185.1 uncultured Nitrospina sp.
CTTTTAAGGATAAAGGATCCAAAACATGACAGTCTTGGCAACCCATCAATCGTTTTCCTCCTTCAATCTTTAGATCATCTACTTCTATCGAGGTTAAGTGATATTGATGATTAAGCTTAACCTTAGAATTGTCAGTTTTGGCGTTACTTAAAAAAGAAAAATCAGGATGCGTTTTATCAAACGCTTCTATGGAAGATGTAGTAGTTTTGGGGTGGATATCTTTAATAACTCCGTGGCAATTAGAGCATAGAACAGGTTTAGTTAAAATTAGTTTTCCCTGTTCATCATGCTCATTATGGCAAGTGCCGCAGCGGTTTTCAAAGGGAAGATTCTGAACAATGTTTTTAGTTAAGGCTACCGAATGTTCTCCCATTTTATGACATTGGGAGCAGGCCGAGTCAGGTACTTTTTCAAAAACTTTAGTATGACAAGATTTGCAATCTGTTTCTATAAACTTGTGGGAATTGGATATTGGACCACTGCTCCATGAACCTTCAAAGTAGCCCATAAGTGGCCCCGCTAAAAAAAATAAAGCCAGCGGAAAAATGGTAGCAACTATGAATAATTTTATCGAACGTCCAGAAAAACGTTTAGTGAGGTCCAAACTATCTAAGACTTTTACTAGCCACAGCTCTTCTTCCTCCTTAGACAACTCCTTGCGGACTTCTATAAGCTGCTTAACCTCACCTTTATAAGAGACAGTCAAGGTCGTATCGCCAATATTTATCTTATCCCCATTTTCCAACAAGCATTGCTGAACAATCCGATCGTTAACGGCAATAGCACCCTTATCTGATTCAGCCTTTTCAATAAATAATTTCTCTTCCTTTTGAGATATGCGTGCATGCAAAAATGCAACTGTATTTTCACGCAAAAGAATGTCAGATGCGCTACCACGGCCTATAAGAATCACAGCTTTTTCGAGCTCCTTCACTGAGCTTTCCGTGATACCCTTCAAATTGACATTTTTAATAACGTACTGAATGCGCATTTAATTGCCCTACAGATAATAGAAAACAGAAAAAATATGAATCCCCAAAGTAATCAGCAAGCCAAACGATAAGGGGAGATGAAAAAACAACCATACTTTGAGCCGATAATGCGCGCCCATCTCATCATAAAATCGATTCATCAGCCTTATCTTTTCTTTACCCTTACCCAAAGCTTTCAAATAAATCTCCTGCTCTTCTGTTGAGAGTTCAAGAATTTGTTTTTGAATTTTTTGATTTGAAATGAGCTGGGGTCTTTTGCTGGCAAAAGCAACTTGCCTGAGCTTGGTTTCTATAGGTGGATTGATAGATGAGATTAAGTTTAAAAACTGATTGCTTCTTCCCTTTTCTAATTGTTGTAAATCTGACTCGATTGTTCGAATATTTTTTAAAAGATCTTTTGCAGAATTGCCCCCTCGATTAGAAAGAATCTCAGGAGGATACTGTAGGTAATAATAAGTTCCCCACACGCCACTGAGTATAGTGGCCAACATCAATCCATAGGCCAAACTATGCACATTCATTCCAAACTGAAACCCGCTGTGTAAAGGAACAATCAGAACTAAAAACAACCCTATCCAGATATGCGCAGATACCCAGCCTTTAAGGGTTCCCAAGTTGGAAGCGTAAGCACGCTTGCGGATCCCTAAAAACATGAGTAGGATGATACCCAATGTCGCTATGACTCCGTATGTATAACCTATAAAGGTCGCCCCATCTCTGCCCGCCAAGGGATCATCAAAAAGGTAAAACCCTAATAGAAATCCAAAGAAAATCAGGTTGACCTTAAACCAGCGAAAATCTAAATAATTAACTACATTTTCTTTAACAAACATATTTTTGGATTTAACTGTTTTCAAGTAGCTCTTGTAGTTCCAATTTACTGATACGCTGCGCAGCTCCCGTAGGGCAGGATCGGACGCACGCGGGCCCACCTGGCAACTTTGTGCACATATCACATTTTGCAGCAACTAAAGAAGGTTTTTCGTCTTCCTTGGATTTAAAAAGTGACGACCAAAACGAGGTGCTGCCCGCATTAAAAAAATCAGCATCGGGCTTCATATAAACCATTTGGATTACGTTGTAAGGACAATTTTTTTCGCAATTGCCGCAGCCAATGCAATTGTCCTCGATCACAATCTCACCATTTACATAACGCTTTAAGGCATCCGGGGGACAATCCGTCATACAGAGAGGGTTAAGGCAATGTCTACAAGAAGTAGGAACTTGAATAGAAGCATAACTTTCGCCGCCCTTTCTGTCTAGACGGCTATGGCCGTCATGGGTTGCAGCACAGGCTTTTTCACAGTTATCACAACCGACACATGTATCGGAATCAATTATAAGAGCGTTGTCGGCATCGGAATAACCCCTCTCCAATAAAAAATCTTTAACGCTGTCTGAACCAACCTTACTCGACGTCAGTTTTTCTTCGGCTCGATATTTTTGAGCCACCTTAATTAATTTTTCTTTTTCTTCAGGGTTTTCTTCCAAGAAGGCCAGAAATTCTTCCCTATAGATAACATTGGTTTCACATTCCACCGCAGCTTTGATGGTGGCGGTTCTTAAAGGAGGCTTAAAGTCGGAGCTGTTCGTATCCGCACCATAGCCAATGAGCGCAGTTTCTCCTAAGTAATTACCAACTGGAATATAGGTTTGAGTTACATCGCTTCCATCGACGAGCTTTGATACGGCAACAGAACCCTTACGTATAATATGGAATGAGTCCCCTTCATCACCCTCTTTAAAAATAATCTCACCCTTTTTGTAACGATTGATTTTTGACCCTTCAATAAGCACTTTGACCTTATCAGGTGACACACCTGGGAAGAAATTCTGTAAGGTCCGAAACATGAAAGTATCATCTATCGTTTTACTTACACCTTCTACAGAACTGATCAGTTTTTGTATTTGCTTACGAGGCGTTTCAATTAAAACGGTGGCCCCAACTGCAAAGGTACTCGCGGTTCTTCTGCGGCCAGATATCAGACCCATTTCCCCAAAAAAATCGGATGAAGATAAATAAAATTTTTGGTCGTTCTCCAATTGGATCATGACCTTCCCACTTACAATACTGTAAAGCGTATTAGAATAGTCATTGCGAATAAAAATATTATCACCATCATTTTTAATATGAAGGGTGGACTCCGCAATTAACTCTCTAAACTGGGGTTCACTCAAATTTTTAAATAGAGGAAGGGAGTCACGAATTACCACTAGGTTTTCATTAGTTTCGCCCGGCATCTGCTTTAGTTTTTCTGCAATGATAACTTGGTCGGCTGGCTCTACCTTGTTACCAAGGATATGTTCGATTACTTCATAACCTTGATTAATAGCCTGCTTAATTAAAGGATATCCGATTAGAGAGCCAACCAAGTAAAGACCCGGAACATTAGATTCATATCGGTTGTTCACCACGGCTGATTCTGCAGGGTTGGGTGTGGAGAACTTAATCCCACAAGCTTCCAAAAATTTTCTCGGAGGAATACTTCCTAATCGAGCAATAAGATGTTGGCAGGGAACTTCAACCTCTCCGTCAGGGGTATTTAATACTGTTTTGTCCGCATTGATTCTGGCTACTGTAGAACCATAAAAACAGCGTACCTTCCCCGACTCTATAGCTTCCTCTATTAAGGCGCAGTTAGCGTCTTTAGCTCGAGCGAATTCTAATTTGCGATTGACGATGGATACTCGATTTTTTTCTGCTAAACCGAGGACATTTTCTATAGCAGCATCCCCTGCTCCCACGACTATAATGTCCATATCCTCAAATGCATCAGGATCGCCTAAACGATAGGCGACATGCGGAAGATCTTCTCCAGGTACTTCCATTTTTCTGGGAGAACCCATTGCGCCCATGCTTAGAACAACCGAATCGCAAGTGCAATGGTCTTCACCAAAAAACACCTTAAACCCTTCAACATTTTTTTCAATTTTCGAAACTTCTGCTGGTCGCTTAACTTCAACCTTATTGTTCTCGATGGCCTGATTCCAGACCTCAAGGATTTCTTCCCTACTCCCTGCTTGAAAACCTACATCGCCGACCAGTGGAAGGTTGTTTGGTTCGGCCATAACATGCTTGCGCAATTGGTATTGATAGATCGTGTTTCCTATTTCGGCCTTTTCAAATAGAACATGATTTAGGTTGTGCTTGGCTGCATTGACACTCGCACTAATTCCACCTGGAC
>CAZMXD010000192.1:0-4158 GCA_964570185.1 uncultured Nitrospina sp.
GGGTATCCTTACAAAATTTTTTCATGCTGAATTTTTAAAATGCGTTGAAGCTGATAAAAATCCGTGCTAATTTCTTACATTCAATAATTTATAATCTTAAACCGAGAAAATTAAATGGCTGACTCAGAAAGGTTTCAAGATAATTCATCGGGGGTTATCTCGGATAATAAATATAAAAAATATTGGTTACCTAAGGATTCTTGGGGTGATTTGGGTCAATGGAGAAATTACAATGAGGCTATTGCCTATGTCCGTTTAATGAACCAGGTATATGCAGGTGGCTATAGTGATTGGAGGTTACCTACGAAGGTGGAAGCGGAGGGTTTATTTGACCTTGCCTATGATCAAATGGATTGGGAAGAAGAAATAATCCATATTTCCACATTGTTCGTTACTAAATGCTCTAATTATATTTGGACCAGCGATATGGATGAAGACAAAAATATATGTCGGATAAATTTAAGGAATAGGGAACTGGAGTTTGTAGATCCTAATACGCGAGAACACCAAGCGGCAAGATTAGTTCGCGACATTTGATCAGTAGCACTTTCTAAATATTCCAAATAATTTCCCAAAAAGCAGCACAATCTAAATCCTTAATACCCTTATTCAGGTATTCTTCCCCAGAAATTATCTTTTCTTTTGCTCCCTCGGTATCAAAGGCCACAATTAATACATCAGCATGCTTCGTATTTTCAAATCCATTAAAAAGAGTGCCTGCTAATGTAGCCTGGCTATTAAGAGGGATAACCCGAGCCGTCCGCTCGCCTTTTTTAATATTGTGTAAATCTAGACACAAACCATCATTTTCTAGCCAGAGCTTCTCATTTTGACCAAACTCTTTCCCCGTGGCAAAAACCTTGCCGTCAATTCGAACCGCATATACGGGTCCAACGGATCCCTTTACCCAAACCTTACCAGTATCTTTGATTTCTGCCATTTTTCGGGATTCTTTGACTTAAAACCTGTTTTATACCATAATTTTAATTTTTGAAACAATTCCTAATCCCCTAAATTAATTGATTAAAAAATTTTTTAACCGTCTCGAGAAAGACCTAAATAGCCGTAAAGAAAAATATCTTTACAGGGAACCCCGATTATATAAAAACTATTCATACAATCTGGCTTCCAATGATTATTTCCAACTCCGTTCTCACCCCAATGTTATTAACGGGGCCACAAAGACCTGTGAAAAATACGGGTCAGGAAGCGGTGCCTCCCCTCTTCTCTCAGGCTTTCTGCAATGCCACCAGGATCTTTTAGATGAAATCTTAAGCTGGAAACAAAAATCTTCCGGAATGCTTTTCAATTCAGGTTTTGTGGCTAATCAAGCTTTATTAAAGCACTTACCGGGAAAAAGTGATTTGGTCCTCGCTGACAGGCTCATTCATCATTCATTGGCTCAAGCTCTTGTCCAATCCCCCGCTAAATTTAAGCGTTACGGCCATTTAAATATCCCGGAATTGGAGGAACTGCTGCAAAAATATTCCAAGAAATTCGATACGATTTTTGTAGTTACAGAGAGTGTGTTCAGCATGGATGGAGATTATCCCGATTTAAAAAATTTAGTGCTCTTAAAAAATAAATATCCTTTTATATTAATACTTGACGAAGCACACGGAACAGGAGTGTTTGGTAAAAATGGTGGTGGTTTAGCTGAAGAAATGGGTGTTTTATCGGAAGTGGATATTTTGATTGGAACTTTTGGAAAGGCCTTGGCTAGTATGGGAGCCTATGTACTAGCAAACAATTGTTCAGTTATAAATTATTTAACTAACGTAGCCGGGGAATATATTTATTCGACCTTTTTAGCGCCTTCCCAAGTAGGAGCGGCTCATGAAGCAATAAAACTGATAAAAGATTTTGACAAACAAAGAAAAAAAATCAGAATATTATCAAAATATTTTAGAAAATCTTTAAATCAAAATTCTTTTTTATTTGAATCGCCAATTATTCCAATTTTAATTAAAGATCCAATGGAGACAATAACTTTAAGAGACCGATTATTAGAAAAAGGAATTTTGGTGGGTGCGATTCGCCCGCCCACTGTTCCAGGAAATACCTCACGGCTCAGAATCTCACTTCACACCGGTGTGAAAGAATCATTAGTAGACGAACTAATACCTTTGTTAGACACATGGAAGAAAAACTTACAATAACAGCTATATCAGGATGGGCAATTCCAAAAACTTGGTTTGCGGATCAAATAAAGAAATCATTTCCAAATGCCAAGATCCAAGTTGTGTATCCTGAAAATCCAGAGGAAAAGGAGGAAGCAAGGTATATATTGAATCGATATCAATCCAAACTTTTCATTGGGTATTCATTAGGAAGTCTCTGGCTTTTAAAATATCAAAATTATTTACCGCAATATTGTTATAAAGCTATCCTTGCGCCAATTTTAGCCTTTTTGAACAAAGGAAATTTAGGGGGTAAAACATCAGAAGGCCAGTTAAAATATTTGATTAAGATCCTTAATGGCAGTTTAAGTAAAAAAGAGGTTTTAAAGGATTTTTTTTTCCATGCGGATCTCCCTTACCCAGAAACACAAATTGATGAAATTCCGGACAGGAAAATCCTAATTAAAGGCCTAGAATTTCTTAAAAATAATTCTGTCACAGGCAAAGAAACTAAAGATTTTTTGTCGATTATAGGCGAAAATGATAATTTTATTGATGCAGAAATACTAAAAAAGCATGTTCCACAATTAAAAATTATAACGAGTGCTGGGCATTCGCCCACTAATTTATTAATACAATTGGCAAAAACATTAAAATTAAGATAATTCATATTTTTTAACTTAAGCCTTCCTTGGACATTGAATTCACTAAACTATTTGCCAGAGATAGAGGTCAAAATAATAAAAAGCTTCTCAAAGTATGCAAGATCCTATGACCGCTACGCCCTTTTACAGAAATCGATGGCGGAAAGGCTCGCCTCTTATTTACCGCAAAAGCTTCCTCCCAAAGTTCTTGAATTAGGCTGTGGAACGGGAGTTTTTACAAGACATTTATTAACTATGTCCATAAATAAACTGGCGTTAAATGACATATCATCTGTCATGATGGATACCTTAAAGTCAAAATTGATTATTCCGAAGAACACCAAATTCATATTAGGCAATGCCGAAAGAATATCTTTAGGTAAAACAGATCTAATCTGTGCCAATGCAGTGTTCCAATGGTTCCAAGACACAATAAATGCCTTGGGCCATTTAAAAGATTCATTGAATTATAATGGAGCGATACTGTTTAGTACTTTTGGTCCGGAAACACTTATGGAATTTCGTGAGGCGGCAAATTTAATCAATCCCATCAATCTGTATTCCGTAAAACAATGGAAAAGCTTCTTTAAACAAGCTGGATTCAAATTAATTTCATTAGATGTGGAAAAAAGAAAAATTTTTAATCCAAACACCTTAAATCTACTGAAAAATCTGCAACAAATTGGTGCCACCCCTATAAAAATGTTTAATGCTGGAGATTTAAGAAATCTGATAAGAGATTACGATAAATACTTCTCGACCAAACAGGGAGTCTATTCAACCTGGGAATTATATTATTTTTCTATATCCCATTAAAATTTAGTTTTAAGCTTTTTAAATACTCCAAAACCATTCCTTAAACTTATGACAGCGGAAATACTTGAAAAAAACATTTATTTATTAAAAGCCCACCATCGAAAAGCCTACGAGGTTATATCAGGCGCAAAGAAATCTTCGGACTACGTTGTTCCTTTTTCACAATCCGGACACCCCACTCTCGCCCACATAGATCCAAATGGAAGGAAAAAATATCTGCTTAGTAAATATGACCCTTTGCAAGAAGCTGAAAATTTAATTAAAAATTCCAGAGTTGAAGATCACACGAATTTTATAGTGCTGGGTATGGGTTTAGGCTACCAAATCTCTGAACTATTAAAAATAATTCCTGAACACTCAAAAGTAGTTGTAATAGAAAATGATATAGAACTTGGAAAATTAGCTTTTGAAACATTAGATTTTAGTAAGGTTTTGACACACCCCGGTCTAAATTTTATATTTCCAAATGAAATTTCAGAAATCCAAACTCATTTACAAGAAGAGCAATTTAATTTATGTATTAATGGTTATTGCCTTATTCAGCAAAACGCGCTGTCTGAAGTAAACAGGGTAAAAAG
>CAZMXD010000193.1:0-4110 GCA_964570185.1 uncultured Nitrospina sp.
GGATGCGTGTATTTACCTAAGCGGCGAGGACCATGGCCTGGGTAATTTGAAATACGAATTTTATCAGGTGATAGAAAAAGACTCTCCGCAACCGCAAGTTGAGGTTGCGTTGGGATTGACGAAAACAAATCCTTTTCCTTGCAATCCATCCTGATAATCCAGAGCCATTCCTTTAAGATAGATCATACTTTTGGCATCCATGTAGACATTGAAGCCTTCATGTTGAATAATCGTATCACCTTCCTCTTTCGGGGTAAATTGCAAATCATAAGATAACCCCGAGCAACCCCCACCTTTAACTGCCAGTCTCAATCCAATTTCAGGATTATTTTCTGCCTTAACCAGTTTTATGACTTCTTGGCTGGCTTTTGGTGTTATTTTTACAAAATCTGTGGCTACTGTCATTAAATTCCCCCTTAAATCAATTTTGTGACCTTTGATCAAGTTAAAGCTTTAAATATTCTTGTATTATACTTAAATTTAGTTTATTTCGTCAAATATTGAAACCATATAGTCATTCAGGGCACGCAGGGCACGAAAAGAACTTTAAATTTAGTTTCCATAATAATTTAGCCGTTTTTTTAGCTAGAGGTTATATAGTAGAATATTACCTACCATAGAGTCAAAACAATAAATCCTTTTGGTAAAATTAGAATCAAATATTCAAATTTATTTCGAAAAATATTTTTTTAAAGGAAATAGGATGATTAGTATTGCAGATTTAATTGATTTAGTTAAAACCGCCGTCCCGGATGCGGAAGTTAATGTTTTGGACAAGACTGGTATGAAGGACCATTTTATTATCCACGTAACCTCAGCAGCTTTTGCGGATTTAGGAGTCATGGATCGACATAGGAAGGTTCAAGATGCTTTGAACCCTGCCATGCAGGATGGCCGAATTCATGCCGCTGAAATAAAAACAGCTACCCCTTAGAGGTTAGGTAGCTATGAACTTCATTCATTAAAATTATAAAAAATATAAAAGGAGTTATCAATGTCAGGATTAGAGGATCAAATTAAAGAAGAAATTGCTGCAAACAAAATTATCATTTATGGTAAAGGTACTAAAGAGGCACCGCAATGCGGTTTCACGGTAGAAACAATCCAGTTTTTTAATAAATACGGATACCCCTTTGAAGTCGTTAACGCACTTCAAGATCCTGAAAAAAGGGAAGCTCTGACAAAAATGACTAACTGGCCCACGCTGCCAAAAGTCTTTATCGATGGAAAGTTCTATGGTGATACAGATATACTTGATGAGATGGAATCAAAGGGCGAGGTTGAGCCTTTACTCAAAGCTGCATTCGGTGACCAATAAAACTTAACCTGGATTTATTAATTTGGTAATTTAAATTCATGCAACTCGCAGGCTCTGATAAAAATAAGTTATTTATTTTACAAGTAAATGTTTCGGGTTGCCTAAACGAAAAAGGATAATTTTTATGCCCGATGAATTGGAAGTAGGGGATCGCGCACCTAATTTTGAACTACCGGCTTGTTATGGTTATAAGGCAGGTGCCTCTAGTCCTTCTGCTGAGGAAAAAGTAAAGGTAAGCCTGAAAGATTTTGAAGATAAAAAGTGGGTGGTTTTAGCCTTTTATCGACAGGACAGCAGCCCAGAAGACACTCGATTGATGGTCGGTTTTAACGAGTGGAATCGTAAATTTAAAACTAGAGAGGTAGAGGTCCTGGGTTGCAGTTGGAATGGTGTAAATGCGCATCAGCAGTTTATTGAGGTTTTTCAGTTTGGATTTACCCTTTTAGCCGATGAACACAAAAAAGTGACGGAGCAGTATGGGGTCATTAAAGAAGAAGAGGACCTTGGGGATATGGTCAAATATATCGAGCGCACTACTTTCGTTATAGATAAAACTGGAATGATCCGAGGTATTTGGAAAAAACATGAAGACTTGCGCGAACACCCTGCCGCTATCTGGGAATTCATACAAAAAGAAAAAAAGTAGTGTTTTAATAAGGAATTAAAATATACAAGATTTTAGCCGCTTTTCCCAGCAAAGGCTTGTTGCTGATTTTCAAGGATAGTTTCGCGGATAGAATTTAATATCTTTCCATCATCCTTTTCTTCCAAATGTTTTCGCACGGGTGAAGATAAAATAATTTGAAGAGAACCTGGGTTTATAGTGGCGCTACCTTTTTTTATTATTTCCCCACTTCCTATAATTGTTACTGGAACCATAGGACTATTTGAGCGAGTTGCAATTAGGTTGCTGCCCTTTTTAAAAGGTCCGATTCTTCCATCCACTGACCTGGTTCCCTCGGGAAAGATGATCACCGAACAGCCTTCCTTTACTTTTTCTACGGTTTGTATAAAAGCCTTATACGATTTTTTGCGATCCGTTCTTGTAACGGGAATATAGCCTGCTGCTGACATTGCCCAACCCATAAATGGTATTTTAAAAAGGATGGATTTGGCAACCCACCTTATCTGTACTGGTAAATAACCAGATAAGGCAAATATGTCAAAAAAACCTTGATGATTGGAAACAAATATTTGTGGTTCATTAATTAATAAATGCTCAATACCCTTGATTTTAACTTCTACTCCATTCCATTGGCAAAGCAAGCGACACCAGAGTCTGGCAATATTGTGAGATGAGTCTCCCGAACTATCGAAAATACGAACAATGACCGCAACCGTTCCAAGCCCAATGGAAAGAGAAATAATGAGTGTCCAAAATTTTATGGTGTGGTAAAAAGAAAGCAGTTTTTTATCCCCTGCAGTAAAAATGGTAAAAATGTTAAGAGGGAAGAAAATAATTTATCCCGTCTATCGATTTTGTTTAGTCGTAATTTTGTTGACGACAAACTTTGATATTGCGCATGGTTGGGGTCCTCAAAGTCATCGTGTGATTGGCTATATTGCGGAGTTGAATCTGGCTCCTGAGTCAAAAAAAATTATCGTTGAAGAGTTTAACATAAAGAATCTAGCGGATGTGGCGACTTGGGCAGATAAAGTCAGGAAAAGAAGAAAATATGAAAGACCCTGGCATTACAGTAATATAAAAGAAAACGAATTGACGTATGTGGTTGCAAGGGATTGTCCTAATAAGAATTGTGTTACAGAAAAAATTAAGGAATTTTCCCATATATTGAAAAATAAAAAAACCCCATTTCTTAAAAGAAAAGAAGCATTAAAATATCTGGTACATTTTGTAGGAGATATTCACCAGCCACTGCATTTAGGCAACAGAAAAGATCGCGGCGGAGGTAAAATTCGTTTGGACTATTTAGGCAGGAAAGTAAACCTTCATTATTTATGGGACGGCGGACTTATCGATTGGAAAAAAGAAAGTTTTTCTAAATATGCCAAGTTTTTAAATAACAAATTAGTAGAATCGGAAAAATTGGATTGGTTGGTAGATATCAATGTGAATAGTTGGGCAAATGAATCCAGATCACTAGCTTTAAAATATGCTTACCCATTTGATAGTGAAGGATTGTCCAAGGCTTATATTTTAAGAGGCAGGGAAATTCTAGATCTACGTATGGTCCAAGCAGGGGTCAGGTTGGCTGATTTATTAAACCAAATATTAAAAACGAAAGAATAAAAGGAGGCCTTCTTGTCAGAGACAAATCCAATTTATTTTAAGCAACTATTGTCTGGTATCGATTTTGGTATGAGTGATCCATCAGCACGTTCCATGGGAAACTTTGTTTATCTGATAGGAGATACCAGCACACGTGAATGTATGGTGGTGGATCCCGCTTGGGATATAGATGGAATTCTAAAAGTTGTAGAAGAAGATGATATGAAACTGACAGGAGCCCTTGTAACCCATTACCATCCCGACCACGTCGGTGGCGAAATTTTTGGAATGGAAATTGCCGGTTTGGCAGAAATGATGGAAAAACACCCTGTATCGGTCTATGTAAATAAGCATGAAGCAGAAGGAGTCAAACGGGTTACCGGAATTTCGATGTCAGACATGAAGCAAATGGATGGAGAAGATATTATTAAAATAGGCTCCATCGATATTAAATGTCTTCATACACCGGGGCATACCCCAGGCTCGCAGTGTTTTAGAGTTGTTGACAGTCTTGTTGCTGGTGACACATTGTTTCTACAGGGATGTGGGCGGGTAGATTTGC
>CAZMXD010000194.1:0-4095 GCA_964570185.1 uncultured Nitrospina sp.
CCTACGTCTTCTACTGTTGTCCACTGCTTCCAGGATTGCTCACTCTGAGAAGAGCCGAACTGATAATCTGAATTTACCCCTGATTGGGATCGAGAACTTGCTGCTCTGGAACTTATGTTTGCTGCATTTGTGAGAGCTCGGTCACGCGCACCCATCTGCATCATGGTTTGCCCCACACCCATAACGTGGGCATTGTTGTTCTGATCGTAGGCACCAGGAACTTGGGTGTCGGCTGAGGCAACTGAACTTACAGCCAATGCCAAAGCACCTACTGCTAATAACGTGAATACTTTCTTCATTACTTTCCTCCCCTTGAAGGATGAATAGGATTTGAAACTTGCTTATGCTAACGATATGTTTGTTTATGGTGTATAGGCTATAGGATGTTTTTTTTTTAGGTTTTATCTTATTGCTTGTAAGTTAAGATTAGTTTTTCTGTGTTGGATACTTTTAAAAATAATGGGAATGAAAAGAGTTTCTATTTTGTGGTGACAGGGCTATAGGATTACACCTATTCCCGCGAACTATTTGGGAGAGGAGAACTCTATTCCTTGAAAACTATAGTGTAGATAGGAAGGAAAGCGGATTGAAAAAAAACCAGAAGCGTACGGGGGTGAAAAAGGTTCGGCGATTACCTTTTTAAAGTCATAAGGGCTTTCTTCACAAGACCTGAAAAAACACCAGCGAAAATGAATCGGGTATTTTTTTTTCCTTTTTAAAATATATCCAAAGACATCTCTTTCATTGAAAAAAAATTGCAAAACAAAATCCTCGTGGTTGACCTGAAAGGTTTTCCTTGCTGGTAGCTTGGAGGTAACCATTGGGTTGGGTACCTGAATGCTCAATTGCGGGTACTTTTTTAAAGAAACCTTATTCATTACGGCCCAAGAGAAGGAAGGAATTACCAAGAGCAGATGAAGGGCAAGAATGGTGAGACGGGTGGTTCTTGAAAAAAAAGTTTGTGCCATGTAAATATTTGTTATTTTGGACAAATTTGTGGTTTTTCCATAAAAAAAGCCGGCAGAACTTCCGTTCTACCGGCTTTATACCTCATTAAGAGGTTGAATGCTTCCCCTTTATTTGGGGTTGTCCTTATTTCAAGGTTGGGTGGTATTCAGCACATTGTGCGTTAGATACCAAGAGTTCCTTCATGTACGGCACCCCAAAAGGATCAATTCGTTTGTCATTCATTTGGTTTCTGTATGCATCATCAGAGTTTTCTCCTTGACAGTCACCAGGAACCAAGCCATGAACTTGTGCTTCTTCAACTGTTCTGGCGGCTTTCCAGGATTGATCACTCTGCGAAGAACCAAACTGATAGTCAGTATTAATTCCTACGCTGCTTCTTGATCGGCCTGCTTGTGAACTTAAGTTGGTTGCATTGGTCAAAGTTCTGGTTGCGGCACCCATTTGCATCATGGTTTGACCTACGCCCATTACACTTGAGTCATGTTGAACATACGCACCCGGCATTACGTCATCAGCTGAAACGATGGAACCAAAACCTAACATTCCTACAAATGCACTTACTGCTACGAATAAAATTGCCTTTTTCATAACTTACCTCCCCCACACTTGTTGTTTGGAATAACAGCTTTTTTTACTAAACTACTAAAAACTACAAACAAAAACTTAAATCTCTATATCATTTTGGCCTGTTTACCAAAGCCAACCAGTTTGATCATATTATCCTGATAATTATACCCATTAGCTCCTATTTATTTTATAGGACTTATTAAGCTAGGGATGTCAGAATCTATAACCTTATGGCTCATTTGTCAATAAAAAACCGATGTAAATTTTAATCTTAAAAATAATCCTTTGTGAATTTATAAATACAAATCTCTTAAAAGATATAACTAGTTAAAAAATAATAGTTTATTAGATTTTTTTGGTGATGTTTTGTGAGGGGTATTTAAATAGCCCATAAAATTTTTTACTTTGGGCTGCTTTTTGTTAAATAAGTTCAAGTGAGGAAGGGGCTTGGAAATGTCATTTTGAATCCGTATAATAAAATTTCTTAAATTAAATCGGAATTTTCCCCCAAAATATTTTACTGCCTAAATGCCTTCGAAAAAACTTTTCACCCTGCAAGAGGCCAATGCATTCGTTCCTCAGCTATTGGACCTGGTGCCCAAAATTCAAAAATTATCCATCTCTTTAAGTAAGGATTTCCCGGATATAAAAAATGCCAGGGAAAAGGCTAAATGGAATGGGGGAAGTGAGCAGGGAGTAGGCTATTTGGCGGCGGTCCTAAAATATAATAATTTTATGCACAAGATAGAGGAGATGGGTTGCGAGATTAAGGGAATACGCGAGGGACTGGTAGATTTTCCTTCTATACGGGAGGGCAAAGAAGTCTACCTTTGTTGGAGAATGCCGGAGAAAGAAATTTCATTCTGGCATGATTTGAATGCCGGTTTCTCGGGTCGAAAACCCATTTAGAAGTTCAGCATGTTTTTTTCTAGGCAAAAAGTTTACGCACTTCCTTGACTATATTTGCGTTGCCGACAATCGCTGTCCCTTCCGTAATACTTGCTTGGTTTCCCGAAAAGTTTGCGAATTTTCCACCCGCTTCCTGTGCGAAAATTTTACAAGGCGCATAGTCCCATATCTTAGCTAACGGGTCTACCATCACATCCACGGCGCCCCTAATTGCCATTAAATGGCCAAACGCATCCGGATAGGTTCTGACTATTCCGGCTTTTTTGTTTAATTTATTGAGCAGGGTAGTTTGTTTTTGTTGCCGAAAACAATACCAGTCGGCCACCGCAATGAAGGCGCCTTTGAGTTGTTTTTGCTTTGAAACTTTAAGAGGTTTATCGTTTAAGAAAGCTCCCTTTCCTTTAACAGCCCAGGCGGTTTCCCCTAAGGCGGGAAGTTCAATAATCCCTAGAACCGGATCACCTTTATGAAGTAAAGCAATCATCGAAGCAAAAAGCGGCAGGCCGCGAATAAAAGAGCGGGTGCCATCCACGGGATCTATAGTCCAAACCCACTCGGCGTTGGCGTTTTCATTACCGAATTCTTCTCCAATAATTCCGTGCTCTGGAAAGTATTTCGTTATTTTTTTTCTAAGAATCTCTTCGGCGTTACGATCTGCGATGGTGACCGGGCTCGAATCCGATTTCATATCTATTTCATATTGTCCACGAAACCATTTTAGAACCTCACTTTTTGCCGGTTTCATAAAAGATAAGGCATGGTCTTTCACTTTTATTAAATTCATTGTAATTATGTATCCTATATTTTTTTCAATAAATGCCTTTAAACTTGGGTTTTAAAATGATATTGCTTTAATGGTGGATTAAACTATAATCACCTCTTTGAAAAAATTGTGTTTAAACTATTTTTCGTGGTTGCTCATGCGTGATAAAAATTTAATGATTGGCGTGGTGTTCTGTTTTGCTATTTCTGTAATTTTTCTACTGGTCATTATCTGGGAAATTAAAAAGTCAATCGACCATGACGAAAGAGTACAACAAATGTCAAAAAAATCCAACGATGTAGAAGTAGCCGATAATCGCGATTTCAGCATTTATGAAACCTTGGTTGGAGATGATGGTCGTGAAATGGTATTGATTCCCGAGGGAATTTTTTCCCGAGGTTCGGATTCCGGCGGGTATGACGAGAAACCGGCTCAAGAAATCTATCTGGATGCATTTTATATAGATAAATATGAGGTCAGCGTTAAAGAATATAATAAATATAGAAAACTTGCTAAATACGTTAAACCCTCGGTGCCTTTTTTTCCGGGGGATGATAAGGTAATGGATGTTCCAAGCCATGCTGTTGTTGGGGTTTCATGGCATGATGCGGTCAATTATTGCACTTGGGCTGGCAAAAGGCTTCCTACAGAAGCGGAATGGGAAAAAGCTGCCCGGGGAACACATGGTCTGGATTTTCCTTGGGGAAATAAAATACTACCTAAACGCGCCAACTTTGCGGGGACGGGTGATGGTTACGCATTCATGGGCCCTATTGGAAGTTATCCAATGGGAAGAAGCGTTTACGGGGTTTATGATATGGCAGGAAATGTTTCTGAATGGGTAAATGATTATTACGACCAATTTTACTACCAAAAAGCACCCATTA
>CAZMXD010000195.1:0-4081 GCA_964570185.1 uncultured Nitrospina sp.
AAAACCATTTAAAGTTTTAAGAGGAAATGGTTTCCAAAAGGCGGGTCATTATTTTCTGGAAGCTTATAGGTATTCATTTTCAAGAACCGAAGCGAATCCAAATGATTTTTTTGAAAATGTTGGTTTTCGTTGTGTGAAGAATATGTCATGAGTGGCATCTGCAATTTAATAAATTTATTTTAAAGGCATCTACAGCCTTAGTTTTGAAAGGATAATCCATGATTAAGAAGAATTCTGTTGTGAGTATGAGTTATTGCTTAAAAAATGCAAATGGAGTGGAACTAGATCGAACCGATAAGGGTCAGCCATTTGCTTATCTGCACGGTACGGGGCAAATGGTTCCTGGTTTGGAAAAAGAACTCGAAGGTCTTGGTGTTGGAGATAAAAGAGACGTTACTGTGCCCCCAAATGAAGGATATGGGGAATTAAACCCTCAGTTAAAGATGCAGGTGGATCGAGCTAATTTTCCAAAGGACGCAGATATCCAACCCGGAATGCAATTTGAAGGTCAAGGCGACGGCGGTACCCGAACGGTCTTTACTGTAAAAGCCGTGGTGGGTGATAAAATTGATGTTGATGGAAATCATCCATTAGCAGGAGAGACATTGCATTTCTCTGTTGAAATAACGGGGGTGCGAGAAGCTTCTGAAGAAGAATTGAGTCATGGCCATGCTCATGGAGAAGGTGGTGCGCATGACCATTAGTCTTAAACGGAGATGAGATATTAACGGATAAAACTTAAAAATATTCCGCCGCTTTCTAAAATTTGAGTATTGATGAATTATTGGCCAGATCCACAGGCAAGCTTAAGCTAGGATGGTATTTTCCAGGTTTGCTTCATTGGTAATTGCTTTGGATATATTAGCGTCAACAAGGTAGGCATCAGATAAATCGGCTTTAGTAAAATCGGTTCCGTGTAAATTGGTTTCAAGCAGGAAAGCATTTTTTAAATTAGATCCTTTGAAGTTTGCATAGGTTAGATCTGATCCTTCCAGATTAGCTTCTTCTCCCTGAATCCCTTCACATTGAGCATCTTTTAAGTCAACACCCATCATATTTGAATTACTTATATTGACATCATTAAAAGTGCAGGAATTCAAGTCTGCGTATTTTAATATAGATCCTTTCATGTCAACTTCCGTCATTTTAGAAAAACTCATATCAGAGCCTCGGGCATTGACGCCGCTAAATCGAGACTTGTTAATAATTACTTGTTTCAAGAATGCATAGAGCATTCTTGAAAATGCGAAATTTGAGTTGTCAATTGTGGTTGAATAGAAATTGGAATGACCCAGGTTTGCACCATGAAAATTACAATCATCTAATTTTGCCTGCGAAAAATCGCACCCAGTTAAATTTGCATTTTTAAAGTTGCAACCCGCAAGTGAAGCTTCTTCAAAAGTTGCCCCTTCAAGATTGGTATTAGCAAAGTTGACATTTTTAATTTTTGCATTTTTAAAATTGGCGTTATTCAAAGAAGCCTGAGAAAAATTAATATCAAGGAGTTCGGCATCCTCCATATTGATATCAATAAGCGTTGCAAAAGCAAAGCTTGCACCATTTAGGCTCACCCCTTTTAGATCAAACCCACTGAAATCACCTCCGTCTTGCTTAGGTTCATTCAGTACTAAAGAAATAATTTCTTCTACATTGGACATTTAATTTTGTTCTTTCTGCATAGATGGTGGAAGAAGCGCGTTCATGCTACGCTGAATTCTTTGCGGATTGACTCGGTCGTGAATACCCATAACCCCAATCCTAATAGCTCTAAATAGGGTGCCCTCCATTTCAGTTCTAGTTGCTAATTTTTGAGCTAACGGGGTCATAATTAGATTTGCTAATAAAAGTCCATAAAATGTGGTAATTAATGCTGTAGCTAAGGCTGGACCAATCGTGTCAGGATTACTAATATGCATCAACATTTGGATAAGACCAATTAGAGTCCCAGCCATACCAAATACTGGTGCCTGGACAGCCATGAATCTGAGAATTTTTTGTCCGGCGGTATGTCGTTCCTGCAAGGTTGCCATTTCTCTTTCCATGATTTCGTGTATCTCTTTAGTATTATAGCCATCGACAATCATAGCGATTCCACTTTTTAAAAATCGATTGTCTATTTGACTTTCCGCGTTTTCCAGTTGTTTCATCCCACCCGACCGATATTTAGCGGCCAGTCTCATAATATCGTCTATATAATCTTCTGGTTCATAAGGAATAGGTTTAAATGCATTTTGGATGACTGGAATCATGACGGTTATTTTCTTTGAGGGAAATGCTATAAAACCCGTAGCAATGGTTCCCCCTATAACTATCAAAAAACTATTCAAATTAATAAATATCCCAGCGTCCCCACCACGGATAATTGCAACAATTATCAGAAATGTACCAGACAGGATCCCCATTAAGGTCCCTGTATCGATCCCTGTTAGTTCTTGGCGTTCTTCTTGTTCAGCCTCAACTACGCCCTTTGCTTCTTGTGTCGCTGTAGCCATACTGCCTTATTTTATAACTTTAATTAAATTAACTGGCGACTTTGTCCGATTGTTCTTTGGACTTTATCAGCAGTGAGCGGATAACGTAATTATTCAACCAAGGTATTTTTAATAATTCTTTTCGGCCACTTGGAATATAAACCTTAAGAAAATCCGTTTTTTCAACATTTTCGGGTTTTAATTGCGGGGTCAGTTCCGTAATACAGCGTGGCATACAGTTTAATCCAGCATAAGTTTTGCAAAATAGCTCTCCCCATGACGTGAGATAGGTGGTTGTGATACTTTTTATCCTTTCAATCCGCTTATTGATAAATTTATTTAATTCATCATTATTTTTACAATCACCGATGTTCCCAATGGTTATTTCCGGAGGAGGAGGCGTTCCAAAATCGATTACCATGAATAATTGATTTACTTTAGCATCTGCCATCAAGTCATCATTGGATAGTGCCGCGATATTTACGGATGCGATAAAATCACTGAATTGATCAAGTAATACTTGTAAATCACTTTCCTTCATACCGCGATCAGAATTTAGCTTCATTTGCGTTTTTTTATTATAAAGACTATTAAAAACGGCAAAAACTGATAAGAAAGGAAGTGTGCTGGATTTTTTGATAATGTCATCGGGTTTAATTTGCTCCAGCAATGCCCCGGTTTTTCCCCTGATCAAATACCAAGTTGCTTTATCACGATCAGATTTTTGATCTAGTAAAAATGTCAAATCTTTTTCGGCCGTTTTCCCGTCTACTAAAGCTCCCAAATTATCTACTTTGTTTGGAGCGGTCCTGTAAAAGCTAAACAGTTTCCGCCCCAGTAGATGGGTGTCTTTTTCGGTGATTAAACTTTCGCTTGGATCAAGGTTTTTATTTTCTTCGGAAATATTTTTATACGAGGCCATTAGAATCTTGTTGATACTATTTCCCAAATCAACTTTATGCATCATTTGCCAATTCGAATAATCATTTAGTTTCTCGACTTTTTCAGTATCCCAACCCCAATCGTTTAGCATTTTTACCAGAGTATTTTTTTTCCAGTTCTTACTTCCATTTTCCAATTCGTCTGGCTCTACTTGTGTTCCTACTTTGAGATAAAAGGCGCACCTTAAGGCATCTAAAGCCTCTTCATCTTTAGATTCTTTAAAAAAATTCTGCACGCGTTCAAACATTCCTAAATAGGGGTCAATATCCAGGTAGGGGGTATCACCAAAGTACTTGCCTTTTACCTGATGGCATAAGAGATTAGATTTGGTATCACCAAACATGTATTCTTCGAGTATGCCCATTTTCATGAGGGTTTTGAATGGAGATTTAAAGGATTTGATCAAAGCCCAAATCGAACCACCAAAGAATTCTCCTTGGGAAATATCATCTACATTTCCCATATCAATAAACTCTTCATTTTTTAGCAGTGTTTCCCCATTAGATAACTTCCTATACAGTTCGTCGTACCTGTCATCATCCGCATCAACTGGAGAAATCAGCCAGAAGGGTACTTTTCCTGTAACAATAATCATCGTACGATACATTTCTTCCTTTAATAACTTGGCAAGCGCTGAACCTGTACTTTCACTATCACTTTCACCAAAA
>CAZMXD010000196.1:0-4056 GCA_964570185.1 uncultured Nitrospina sp.
ATTGATAACCAGTTTGAACGATTAACCTACACTGATGCGATCAATTACTTACAAAAATCTAAGGAGACCTTCAGTTACCCGGTTGAATGGGGATTTGCTTTGCAGGCAGAACATGAAAGATATCTCAGTGAAAAGTTATTCAAAAAACCAGTCATTGTTTTTAATTATCCGGAAAAAATAAAATCGTTTTATATGAAACTAAATGAAGATGGTAAAACGGTCCGGGCGATGGATGTATTACTCCCAAAACTAGGTGAGATAATTGGTGGTAGTCAGCGCGAAGAAAATTACGAGGTTTTGTTAAAACGTATGAAAGAAGCTAATCTAGATCCTGAAAATTACTGGTGGTACCTTGATCTAAGACGGTTCGGCACGGCACCACATTCCGGTTTTGGATTGGGATTTGAACGCTTGGTGCAATTTGTAACTGGGATGGAAAATATCCGCGATGTTATTCCCTTCCCACGTACTCCTAAACACGCCCAGTTCTAACTACCGCGTCTGTTTTTATCTTTCTTTAGCTTTTATTGGCTGCGTTTTGTTGGAGAAGGACGGCAGTTTCTACATGGTAGGTTTGAGGAAACATATCGATTACTCTTAAATCCTTTATGAGGTATCCTTCCAGTTTTCCCAAATCCCTAGCGAGGGTAGATGGATTGCAGGAGACGTAAATGATTTGTTCGGGCTGTGATTCAAGTAAGGTTTTAATTACCGTCTCGGAACAGCCTTTACGGGGCGGGTCAACAATGAAAGTATGAACATCTTTTTCTAGGATCACGCGGGGCGCGTGTTCTTCGACATTTCCCGACAAAAAATGACATTGATTGATCCCGTTAGTCTTTGCGCTAAGTCGAGCGTCTTCCATCGCTTCTCCTAACTGCTCGATAGCGATTACTGTTTTCCCTTTTGCTGCGAGCCAAAGGGCAATCCCTCCTGAGCCACTGTAGGCATCCACAATTATTTTTTCTTTGGCAGAAGTATCGGACCAGGTTTGGATTAGGTTATAAAGGTATAGAGTTTGCTCTGGATGTATTTGAAAAAATGATCCAAGTGAAAGATGAAAAATTACATCTCCAAGCTTGTCTGTGAGCCTTTCTTTTCCCCATAGTATTTTGTTTTCTTTTCCTAAAATCACATTCGTTGCACGAGGATTGATATTTTGAACCAGGCCCACGATTCCCAGTTCTTTTAATTTTTTTTTCTCCGTAAGTTCGGACAGGAAGTTGCGAGGAAACCTATCTCCATTAGTGATAATTCCTACCAGAGTTTCTGCGGTCGATTCTGAATGACGAATAACCAGTCCTCGCACTAATCCTCGGTGGTATTGTTCATGGTAAATAGAAATTTGATTTTTCTTTAATAGTTGCCGCAGCCATTCCTTAACTTTGTTAATAGGTTCTAAAAGAATATCGCAAACGGGTGAGTCGGCAATTATATGTGAACCTTCGGAGTAGAATCCGATTTGAGGATCACTGGCTTTTCCTTGAACTGCGAAGCTCCCCTTGTTGCGATAATGGTATTGTCTGTCTGCCGCATGGGCTTCAATTTTTTCTGGGAGTTCTATCCCACCGATACGACTTAAACTATCGCGCACCACTTGAATTTTAAATTCCAACTGATTTTTGTAATTGAGATCCTGGAATTTGCAGCCACCGCATTTAAAAAAAACAGGGCAGGGAGGCTTGATCCTGTTTTTCGATAGTTCTATTCGTTCAAATATATCAACCACTCCGAAGCGTTGTGTGGTTTTAATGACATTTCCTCTAACACGATCACCCGGAAGGGAATCAGGAATAAAAAGGGTATAGCCTTTATAATGGCAGAGTCCATCCCCGCTGGATGCAAGAGTCTCTACCTCCAACTCTAAGTGATCACCGCTTTTCACGGGTATCTTCCGTTTAAGTTTTGCCATTTCTTTTTTAGTGCTTTTTGGTTTTAAAGAAGAGGAACCTTAACATACTCTATTAACAAGACCTAGAATTTTGCAAGGTAAGGAATGTATACTTGTGGTTATGAAAAAAAGTATAGCTATATTGGCAGCTGTTTCCGAAGAAATTTCTGGTATTAAAAAGGCGATGACTATAATTGATCGGACTCGTTTGGATAAAACCGAAATCTGGACGGGCGCATGGCGTGGAAAGAACATTATCCTTGTCCGTACAGGTGTGGGAAGGAAAAAAGCAAAACAAGCGACTCTTCAAGTCATAGAAAATTTTAATCCAGCAGCTATTATAAGCACAGGTTACGCAGGAGCTCTTAATGCGGAATTAAAGGTGGGAGATCTTTTCATAGCCGATCACATTTTGAATGCGCAGAATAATTCTGTTTCTTTTGAAATGGAGGATACCCTCAATTCAGAGTGGTTGGATTTGGCTAAAAGTATCTCTCTGTCAGGAGAAATAAAAATAAAAGTTGGAAAACTTATAACGGTTAATTCAGTAATTCATACCCAGGAGGCAAAGCAAGATCTTGGGAAACAGTTTAGTGCTGATGCCGTTGAGATGGAAACCATTGAAATAGCGCTGCTTGCTCGCAAGAATAAAATACCATTCCTATCAGTTCGAGGAATTTCAGATGCAGTAGATCACGAGCTAATTGATTCTTCTAGTTTTCTTGGAAGGGATGGAGAGATTTCAAAATTAAGGGCTGGTTGGTATGTTTTGACCCACCCTAAATCCCTTAAAAATGCAATTTCACTACGTTCTCAAACACAAATAGCCACTCAAAATTTAACCAATTTTATTTCCAAATTGATCTCGATTTAGCTGTCCACTATTTAATAATGGGCGTTACGTTTTCTTATTTAAGAAGAAGCCTCGCCAAATCTAAGGGAAAATATTGACATTTTTTAAAGAAATCTGGTCATAATTTCCGAGTGCTTTAATGTAAAATCCTTTTTCTGAAAAATATAAAACCCTTTATTTATATAATTTTAGGTGGAAAACCAGCCAAGGATTTCTTTTGGCATAATCTTTGCTGTATTTATAATGAAGATTCGAACTGGCACTGCCACCTCCAACGGATTGGGATTACCCTTAGGTGACCCAATCCGTGGCGTGCCAAACTCGATTGTTAATAAGTTTTTTCTCTCCGGCTCCCTTTAAGGGAGCCATCCTCCCCCCTCTCTTGAGCATCCAAAATTGAACTTAATTTGATAATTTCTTAGAAGAAAATAAATGCTCTGAGCCTCAAAGAGCAGTTTTATTTTCCCTATTGCAGGTTTTTTTGGTTACGTAGGAAAAATGCAAACATTTTACTGTAATAATATATTTAAAAGTCGCTAACCTATTATTAGTTCGTTAACATTTAAGGAGAACTGCCTAATTTTCGGTTCGTACCGTCGGCGTAAAAGGTAGTTGCTTCTAGGTTCCTTGGGCAAAGGAAGATCTTGGGTTATATATTGGAGAACTCATAGTTCCTATAATAAATATAGCAACGAGATGGTTCATGGTTTCAATTCGGTTGTGGAGCGGTTTTTCCCTTTACGACCTGATCGAGTGCCACCAATTGTTCGAGAAGATTGGGTAGTAAATCAATTTGTAACATGTTGGGTCCATCGGAAAGCGCTTTACTGGGATCGGGATGAATTTCCATGAACACGGCATCGCAACCAACGGCAACGGCACCACGGGCTAGGTCGGGGATCATTTCGCTTTGACCTCCACTTTTTGTACCCTGTCCGCCGGGTTGTTGCAGGCTATGGGTTGCATCGAACACCACCGGATAACCATGATTGCGCATCAATACGAGGGAGCGCATATCAACAACAAGATTGTTGTAACCGAAAGTAGCACCCCGCTCTGTGAGCAGAATATTACTGTTACCGCTTTCTTCAAGTTTAAACACTACGTTTTTCATATCCCATGGTGCCAGAAACTGGCCTTTCTTCACATTGATAGGTTTGCCCGTTTGCGCTGCTTTTACTATTAGGTCGGTTTGACGGCAAAGAAATGCAGGGATTTGCAAAATATCGAGAACTTCTGCTGCAGGTTCGATCTCTTCTTCTTTATGCACATCAGAAAGAATTGGCAGATCCAGTTGGGTTTTAATTTTTTG
>CAZMXD010000197.1:0-4045 GCA_964570185.1 uncultured Nitrospina sp.
CCTCACTCCGTGTTACGGAGTATCCTGCCCTGTGGAGCCCGGACTTTCCTCTCTTTCAGCCCAAAGAACTGAAACAGCGATCACCCGGTTTACTTCGGCACTGAAGTTTCAGATACCACTTCCCAAAAAAGGAACCGCATGCAACTTTCACATTGATGAATCTTTTCCCCAACCTTTACCTCAATTACCATTTGCGGTAAAACCTGCTGGAAGCATCCCTGGCAAATATTATCGCGAAGACCTGCTACCGCTCTCCCCTCCCGGAAATTAAAGATTTTTTGATACCTTTTGAGGATAACTGTATCCACAAGGTTTGAAAGGGATTTCCTTTTTGTCTCTAAGTCTTCGAGCTCTTGCTTAATTCTTTTTTCTTCGATTTCCTTTTTTTGTCGATACGTGTTGAAATACTCATCTTCTTCTTTGCATTTTTTTTCAACACCAGGAACTTCTTTGGTTTTTATCTCTAAAACCTCCATAATCTCTAATTCTTTATCTTCAATTTTCGAGACTTTTTCTTTAATAGCATCGACTTCGGTAAGAATTGCCGTATACTCTTTATTCGTTTTTACTGCAGGTAGTTTAATTTTAGCTTTTGCCATGTGATCATTTTCACTTTGCACTTCCTGTTCCAACCCTTTGCGTTCCTTTTGCAACGTTTCGATTTCGTCCATCACAACTTTTAAAATACTTTTTTTTTCTTCCAGTTCGGTCCGCGCAGAATCTAACTGGCGAGGAATATCGGCAAGAATTTTCCTGCATTCAGAAATTTCGTCGTCAGCTTTTTGCAAATCGACCAATTGTTGAAGCTGTAGCTTTGGCGATACAGTCATAATTCTCCGTCTCAGAAGGGAAACCGAAAAAAATGTAGCATGGGCATAAAGTAAAAAGCAAATGATTCCACTATTACTAACCTAAATGGACCCAAAAAAATGGATTTTAACGATATGAACTCATTTTTCCCCGGCAAGGTGGTTTGAGATTTCAGGACTTAACGGTGGGTGTTTGTTCGTGAATCCCAATAAACAAGAAACACACTGGCTATGAAAATGGAAGAATACGTTCCAATAAATACTCCTACGAGTAAAGCAAAGGAAAAGTCATGAATAATTTCGCCACCAAAAAAGAATAGAGCTACCACGACCAATAACGTGGTTCCCGAAGTCAATAAAGTTCGGCTTAATGTTTGATTAATACTGGCATTTATAATATCTGTAGTGGAAAACTTTCCCTTGCGCCGAAGATTCTCTCTAATACGATCAAATACAACTATCGTGTCATTGAGGGAATAACCGATAATCGTCAAAAAAGCTGCCACAATGACAAGAGTGAATTCCTTATCGAAAATAGAGAAAGCACCCATAGTCACCAATACATCATGAATTAATGCAATGATTGCAGCAATCGCATATTGCAATTCGAATCGCCAGGAAATATAAATAACAATTCCTATAATTGCGTACAAAATTGAAAGCAGGGCTTTTTCGCGCAAATCACGACCCACTTTAGGTCCAACCATCTCGACTCTTTCTAAAGTAATTTCTTCAATATTAAATTTCCCAGAAAGACTCCGTCTTACCATAGCACCAACGGCTTCCAACTTTTCTTCAGACTTTTCCACTCTAATCAGAATATCTTTTTTTGAACCAAACTCTTGTATGGTACTTTCACCCAATCCAATCGTTTTAAGGCCATCACGAATTACTTCTATATCAGGCGGGTTTTTGAACTGCAATTGAACCAAAGTTCCTCCCGCAAAATCAATTCCGTATTTGAGCCCACCAGAAATCGCAATAGAAATTAAACCAACCAGAATTAATACGGAGGAAAAAGTTATTGCCGATTTGATCTTGCCCATGAAATCAAAATGGGTTTCGTCTTTAAACAATTGCATAATTTTAAATACTCAGTTTATCCAGTTTTTTCCGGCTCATAGTACTATCAAAGAAAGTACGACTTACAAATACTGCCGTAAACATGCTTGCCGCAATGCCAATACAAAGGGTAATTGCGAATCCTTTAATAGGTCCTGTTCCGAATTGAAATAAGACTACCGCAGCAATAAAGGTGGTTATATTGGCATCGACAATAGTGCGAAAAGCCTTCGAGAAACCAGCTTCAATGGCAGCTCTTACCGTTTTTCCGATTTTAATTTCCTCACGAATTCTTTCAAACACTAATACATTTGCGTCAATCGCCATGCCCACAGTGAGAATGATTCCTGCAATACCAGGCAAGGTCAATGCCGCTCCAAAATAAGCCAGCGCACCAGTAAGAAGTACTATATTTAGCGACAAGGCCGTAACGGCTATTGCACCCGACAATTTGTAGTATATAAGAATAAATATTACGACCAAGGCACCGCCAAAAATAATGGAGTTGATTCCTTTTTTAATAGAGTCCTGACCCAGCGACGGGCCTACCGTTCTGTTTTCAAGAATAACAACAGGGGCAGGCAAAGCCCCCGCACGTAATACAATTGCCAAATCGCGTGCATCTTCCGATGTAAATTGCCCTGTTATTTGAGCCCGACCTCCTGGAATAGCATCTTGAATAACTGGCGCTGAATATACATTATCGTCCAAAACAATCGCGAGGCGCTTTCTGATATTTTCGCGTGTTACCTCATGAAAAATCATGGCCCCTACACTATTAAAATTTAGTGCCACATAGGGCTCATTGAAATCGCCATCAAATCTAACTTCCGCGCCAGTCAACGTTTCTCCTGTTAATACTGTACGTTTTTTTAACAAGAAAGGCTCTTTGGAAACTTCTCCAGTTTCCTTATTTTCATTTCTTTTATATAAGATTTCTGACTCTTCCGGAATACTTCCAGACAAGGCCTGCTGAAGACTATTTTCTTCGTCCACCAGCTTAAATTCAAGTCGTGCCGTTTTCCCAATTAAGTTAATAGCTCGTTCTGGATCTTTCACTCCAGGCAATTGCACCAGAATACGCCTTTCTCCCTGCACCTGAATAGTTGGCTCGGAAACTCCGAACTGATCCACTCGGTTACGGATTGTTTCCAGTCCCTGGCTAACGGCATTTTGTTGAATTTGTTTTACTTGATCCTGATCCATTTGATAAACAAGACCCAAGCCATCTGAATCTTCGCTAACCAGTTTAAAAAAAACATAATCCTCCATAACCTTTTTAACTGGCGGGAGGTCCACCGTGTCGATCATACGAATATTGATTTGCAAATTTTTAAAAATTGCTTTTATACGGTCGACTTCCAAATCTTCCTCACCAATGTCACGTTTAATATCATCTGCCAACCTTTCTAAACTGGCTTCGACCGCTTTCTCTACCTTAACTTCAAGTACAAGATGCATTCCCCCTTGCAAGTCCAACCCTAAAGCAATCCTCTCATTTAAAGGATACGCTAAGGCCACAGCCCCCAAAATCATGACTAGGATTAGCAAAATTCGCCATTTCAGATTCTTGTACATGCGTTCTTTCTTTTATTGTTTTTTATTGCCTATAGAAGATCGGTTTATTTTAACCCGCACATTATCAGCAATCTGCAACATCACCGTATCTTCTTTTAATTTTTTGATAGTTCCGTGAAAACCACTCAGCGTCACAACATTGTCACCCTCTTTCAAATCGTCCAACATTTTTTTGGCTTCCTGTTGTTTTTTCTGCTGGGGTCGGATCAGGATAAAATAAAAGATCAAAAACATCATGATCATAGGTGGTAGCAAGGCCAACAAACTACCACCGCCTTGTTCAGCTCCATCAGGAGGTGGAGCCATTGCAAAAGCTAATTCAAGCATAATAATTACCTTTTTTTAATGGGGTATAACCTTCTTATTGTCTTAAAATGAAAATACTTAAAAAGCCTGCTCGTTTTTTAATTCAAAGGTTCAGCTTCTATCAAATCCCATTCCATTTGTCAAACTTCGTGGGTTGACCGACGTGCTTTAGAAGTTGCCTTGCTTTCATCACGTTACAAAATTTTTTAATCAATTAAGTAAAATAAAATGAATAAATGCGTGGCAATGCTAGTAAAATTTATTTGTGACATTGGCCTCGTTGGTAAGTT
>CAZMXD010000198.1:0-4030 GCA_964570185.1 uncultured Nitrospina sp.
CATTATGCGATTTTTTCGCAAGGCTTAGCCTTGTTACTTTCCCCTCAGGGAGGAAAATGGTATTATTGTAACATCATGAAAACATTATTGATTTTTCCGGCCCAATGGTATCCGACTCAGCCTTATCTGAGCACCCCTTACCTAACTGCTTTTTTGCAGGATAAGGGCTGGCAGGTATCACAACGAGATTTCAACATCGAATCTTACGATAATTTTTTATCTTCTCCCTTATTGCTTCAAGCAAAAAAACTGATGAGACGGCGTCAGCAGTCTTTAAAAGAGCAAAGTTCACTTTCAATTAAGGAAAAATCGCATCTAGATGTCCTGTCCATGGGACTCAAATTCTCGGATAGAATTATTGAAGGCGTCGAGGAAGCCAAATCGGTAATGCGCACACCAGAACGTTTCTTCGATTTTAACACATACAAACAAGCGGATATGGTTATAAAATCTGCCTTAAAACTCGTTTCCGATGCCTATGCTCCAGCCATATTCAGCCTTTCTACCTTTGAAAGCGGTACCCGAGCAGAAGAATCGACGCAAAAAGCCCATGAAACAACTCGCGATACTGCTACCAACCCATTCATCAATTTGTATGAAAATGTCTTACTACCTACAGAAAGCTGGCATGAATATGACGTGGTTGGAATATCTATTGTCGGTATATCTCAAATTATCCCAGGACTCACTCTCGCGAGAATCCTGAAAGAAAAGTATCCACACCTACATATAACTCTGGGCGGTCCCATTTTCAGTGTCAACGCAGGACAATTGATCGGTCATCCTGAATTTTTTGAAGACTTTTGCCACAGCGTTGTCACTTTCGAGGGAGAAGAACCCATGCACCGTCTGCTATCTGCATTGAAGGCAGGCAATTCTCTCTACACTGTTCCCAATCTCCTACATATGGATGACGGAAAGGTGTTGGAAAATAAAGAAAGAGTGGAACTTAGATTTGAGGACTTGCCGAACCCAGTTTTTGATGGCCTACCAATGGATAAATATTTATCGCCCTATCCAATCATTCCTGTGTTGCAAAGCCGTGGTTGCTATTGGGGTAAATGTACATTTTGCACACATAGCTTTGTTTATGGTCATCGTTACGGAAAACAAAAAACTCAGGCAATGGTGGATGAACTAGAAAACCTAATGAAAAAATACAATACGAAATATTTTACATTTTCCGATGAAGCTGTGTCTCCACATTCATTAAATGACGTGTCGGAAGAAATGATCGAACGCGGAGTAGAAATCTGTTCCCTAGCCTTATTAAAATTTGAAAAAGTAATGGATGAAGATTTGTTTTTAAAAATGAAAAAGGCCGGGTTCAAATTCCTTATGTTTGGACTAGAAAGTGCGAATGATAGAGTACTAGCCCTTATAGAAAAGGGGACCACGAAGGAAGTAGAACGGGATGTTTTAATAAAAAGTCATAATGCCGGCATCTGGAACCATTCGTTTTTATTTTTCGGATTTCCAACAGAAACACGAGCAGAAGCTCAAGAGACCATCGATTTTCTAAGAAACAATCTTCAATCGATTCATTCCTTCGGACCCGGGGTGTTTTTGCTGAATCGCGATTCAAGTTGTTACCAATTTCCAGAAAAGTTTTCTATTGAAAAAATAATCGAGGACCCCGATCGCAACATAGCTATGAATCTAAACTTTATTGCAAAAAAAGGTATGACCCGAGAAGAAGCAGCAGAAATGAACGACACATGCATACGTATGGCAGAAAAGCATTTCGAGTCACTTAAAGTCTGGGGTACGCTGCCACGCGAACATTTTCTGCTCTACATCGACAAATTTGGAAAAGACACATTAAATGGCAAACAACCTCCAGCTGAAGAAGAGGAAAAGGTTCTTTGTCGAGCCTAGCTGCAAAGAAGCTTAGAAACTAACTATGAAAAACTTACTTATATTTCCACCCGACTGGTTACCCTCTGAACCTTACTTAAGTCTGCCTTCTCTGGCTTCCGTGTTGCGCCCCGCTGGGCACGAGGTCGTTCAAATGGATATCAATGTGGAAATGTATGATTTGTTTTTCAGCAGACGTTTTCTGGAGCACGTGGCTCAGCGTATTGCTCACGAAAAACAACACCTTCAAGAGGTGCAAGAAAAACGCAAGCTAGATCAAGAAGAACAAGAGTTGCTCGAAAAATTACTGACTTGCAACTCCGAACTTTTTGAACAATTTTCAAACGATGTTGAACGTGCCAAGAAAATTTTACGTAGCCAAGCCTTCTATGACATTGACCAGTTGGAGTCGGCTACAAACTGTCTTCATCAAACAATGGCTTTGATAAGCCTCGGTTATTACCCAGCGCAAATTTGTTTTCCACCCATTGAAACCGATATCGTCTACAAACCGTTTATGTCCAGCGAGATAATTGAATCCCTTGATGACGATCAGATTAATATTTACAGGGATGTTTACTCTATGCTGATTCGCCCCGTGGTGAAACGCAAACAACCTGCAATGGTAGGCATCTCAGTGGTGCAGCAAAAACAACTAATCCCGACATTTACTTTCTGCAAAATGATTAAAGAAGAATTTCCTGCAATCCATATCACACTGGGAGGAAACATCATCACGAGAATCCGCGACATGCTTCCTGAAATGGATAACTTATGGGAACTTTTCGACAGTGCCGTTGTTTATGAAGGTGAATCCGCTTACCTTAAATTGACCGAGGCTGTTGAAAATGGCGATGATTTGGGGAGCTTGCCCAACCTAATTTACAAAGACAAAAAAAAGGTGCATGTAAACAAAGAAGTTTTTGCAGAATCTTTGGCAGAACTTCCTCCCCCAGATTTTGACGGACTTCCACTCGAAAAATATTTTGTTCCACAACTGATTCTTCCTTACCTAGCGACACGCGGATGCTATTGGGGGCGTTGCACTTTTTGCGACCATTTTCAGGGTTATGTGGAAGGTTTCCGCACTAAACAAGTCGATCATATAGTTGAAGAAATCAGTTTCCTGAAAGAAAAGTATGGAACGCGTTTTTTCCATTTTACGGATGAATCTTATCCGCCAGCATTATTTCAAAAACTTTCCCGCCGATTGATTGATGACAAACTCGATATTGCTTGGACGACACATATGCGGTTCGAAGAATCCTTACTTGAAGAAGAGGTGTGGAAAGATGTGGCAGAGTCAGGCTGTAAATACCTTCACTTCGGCTATGAATCGGGCAACCAACGCGTACTGCAACTTATGGATAAGGCCACAAAACTCGATGCCATTGAAACTAACTTACGCATGTCTTCAGAAGCAGGTATATGGAATCACTTGATGGGTTTCTTTGGCTTTCCTGGGGAAACCAGTGAAGAGGCAGACGATAGTAAAGCCTTTGTGGAAAAAAATAGCGCGCATATTCACTCCCTCGGTTTCATGACATTTGTACTAGGGAAATACAGCCCCATTGCATTTGAGCCAGAAAAATATGGGGTGACCTATTATAAAAATCCAGAATGGGATCTGGCATTGGATTATTATTTTACGGCTAAGGATGGACTAAGTATTCAGGAAGCTTTGGACGTCTTCGATGAATTTGAAAAAAAGCACAATACGAAATGGGACCTTAGAACCTGCGTTCGTGAGTACATTTTTCTCTACATCGACAAATACGGATCGAACAACCTGCCTCAGTTGGAAATGACCCAAGAGCAACGCCGCCAAATGCAACAGCCCGCAATCGGTATGGTTTAGCAGTGAATCAGTTCTAGCAATCTATCAAAAATCTAAAAGTGAAAAAATCCTCTGGAGGCATTTCACAATTTAGATCTGCTCTTCGTCATAAATAACTACATTTTCATGTTCGTTGGGATCGTTACGGGAAACAATTGCCAGTGCTGTTTCTGTATCACTTAAATTTACAGGTTTGTGAGGAACTCCGGGGGGGATGTAGACAAAGTCCCCTTCCTCGTTAACCGTAGACTCTTGCAAATATTCGCCGAACAAGGTTTTCACTTTTCCCTTTAAAAGATAAATCGCCGTTTCAAAATCTTTATGATAATGGGCTTT
>CAZMXD010000199.1:0-4022 GCA_964570185.1 uncultured Nitrospina sp.
AATTCGAAGAGCTCTCGAAGAACCGCTTCGCCAACTTGCTAACAACGCAGGAGAAGAGGGTACCGTTATTTGCGAAAAAGTCAAAACCCTCAAAGGCAACATAGGTTACGACGCTAGAAATGGCGAATACACTGACATGATCAAAGCTGGAATCATTGACCCTGCGAAAGTAACACGTACTGCGCTGCAAAATGCATCTAGTATCTCAGGATTATTGTTGACTACAGAAGCGATGATCACTGATCTCCCGGAAGAAAAAGAAGAACATAACCACGGACCTGCTGGCGGTGGTATGGGAGGTATGGGTGGCATGGGAGGTATGGGCGGTATGCCAGGAATGATGTAAACTACTCTCCTGAGTTTCAAACATTAAAACCCCCTATCCCGTTATTTGAATGGGACAGGGGGTTTTTTTGTTTTAAGTATGATGCCAGACAAAAAAACAAATCAATGAAAAATAGTATAGGCTCGCCATTTTTATTATATTTTAATCTGTCCAAAAAGTAAGCGATCAAAAAACTCTGGTTTATCTTGATAGTCTTCCTTATTGGCTTGCCCGAGTGGTTGACAGAAAGTCAGACAAACATTAGTATGAATCAATTCAATGGATTAGAACTCGAGCTCTAATCTTATTCACCTCCCAAATTGTAATACTATTGCCAAAAGCGGTTAAAAAATTCCTAATCTCACTTTTCAGACACAATGACTCTTCCTGGAATCAACCATCTTCTGACACGGCCTGAAGAATATTTAAAAGGCAAAACCTTAGGCCTCCTAGTCAACCACACTAGTCTAACCAGCGACCAGCAGCATTCGATCAAACATTTTAATTCGCATTCTTCCTTCATCCTAAAAGCACTTTTTGCGCCAGAACATGGACTTTACGGAATCGCACAGGACATGATCGCAATACAAGATGAAGTCGACCCTATTTCAGGGCTTTCCATTTCTAGCCTTTATGGAAAAACAGAAGAAACTCTGGAACCTGATCCCGCTGCTCTGAAAGAGGTCGACAATCTTATTTTCGACATTCAAGACGTAGGAGCACGTTACTACACTTTTATTTACACCATGGCAAAGTGCATGGATATCTGTAAAAAGTCCAATACAAGAATGATCGTATGCGACCGACCCAATCCCATTAATGGGGTTAGCATGGAAGGCAATCTGGTAGCAGAAAATTGCCGTTCCTTTGTCGGACAATATCCCATTCCTAATCGACATGCGATGACGGTTGGCGAACTCGCGTTGTTTTTTAATCATGAAATCAATATTGGTTGCGAACTTAAAGTCGTACCGATGACTCATTGGAATCGCAAGCAGTGGTACGATGAAACAAGACTAAAATGGATACCACCCTCCCCAAATATCCCGACGCTCGATACAGCTGTGGTCTATGCGGGCATGTGTCTGGTTGAAGGAACCCAACTTTCAGAAGGAAGAGGTACTACCCGGCCTTTTGAAAATTTTGGTGCTCCCTTTATTGATCCTCAACAATTAGCAAAAAGAATTCAAAATGACACAGAAAAATTACCCGGTGTTAGTTTTCGCCCACAGTTTTTCAAACCCATGTTCCAAAAACATAAAAATGAAGTATGTGGCGGGCTACAAGTTTATGTTACGGATAGAAACGAGTTCAAACCACTTTTAACAACCCTTGCCCTACTCCGTGCCGTCGCTGAATTATATCCAAATGAATTTAAGTGGCGCACCGAACCATACGAATTTGTCAGTGACCGACTAGCGATTGATCTTTTGTATGGCAATGCGCATTTAAGAGAAACTATCCTCAACGATTCCTTCTCTTTAGCGAATATTGAAGAAAGTTGGCAGGAGGAACTCGATGGCTTTAAAAAGCTACGTAGTAATTACTTGATTTATTGATTAAAAAGCTTAACGAATGAACTTTTTTTGATATTTCACATAAAATCATGGTTGGATCTACGTTTGTAAATACAGTCGTGACAATCGTTGTATTCTTTTTCTTTTTAATTAACGGGCAGACTGGAGATCATCCACAATATAAAAGAAATCATGTAGAACCTTTTTGGTACCTTTATTTATTTTTGCCATAGAGGAAGTAAGGTGTTCCACACCGTCTAGGGTATTAAAATTTTATTTAATATTCTTCTTATTCTAATTACCCATTTCCATAATAAAAACTCAGAAAATGTTCCTCAAAGTGTGAAAATGTGAGACAATGAATTGCTTTGGAAATTTTTGTTCACGAGTCCTTCACAACCCGCCGGCCTGAGACCGTCCTATCTTTTGATAATAAAAGGACTTATAACATTTCCAACCATTTCCAAAAAAAAATAATAATTAGCCAGAAGTATTGACAAAACTCATTGCAAAACCTATATTTCCAACTTTGCTCGATATTATAAGTTTATGACTTTAAAGGAAAAACTCCTTTCGGATATGAAGGAGGCGATGAAATCCAAAGATTCTTTAAAACTTGGGACGGTGCGTGGTGTAATTTCTGCAATAAAAAACCAAGAAATTGATCTTCGAAAAGACCTCGACGAAGAAGAGATTCTTGCCATTGTCAGCCGCGAAGTAAAAAAAAGAAAAGAAGCCGCTAACCTTTATGAAAAAGGAAAACGTCCTGAGTTAAAAGATAAAGAAATTCAGGAAATGGAATTTTTGCAGACCTATCTCCCAGAACAGGTTTCGGAAGAAGATTTGCGACAACGCATTCAACAGGTCATTGCAGAAACGGGCGCGGAAGGAATGAAAGATTTTGGAAAAATAATGAAGACTCTGGTTCCTGAGTTTAAAGGAAAAGCGGACAACGCCTTGATCAGGGAACTAGCCAATGAATATTTAAATTAATGAGTTAACTCGCATTCTTGCAATAAAAGGATGTCAAAACGATCGCAAACCTATTGAAATATTCAATTCCCGAAAACATCATAGACGAGGTTAGAGAACGCACCGATATTGTTGAAGTGATTTCTCAGGTTGTTTCTCTTAAGAAAGTTGGTAAAAACTTTAAAGGACTTTGTCCGTTCCATTCGGAGAAAACACCTTCGTTTACCGTCAGCCCTGAGAAGAGGATTTATCATTGTTTCGGTTGCGGAGCAGGGGGGAATGTTTTTAAATTCGTGATGGAAGTTCAAAACATTTCATTTGTCGATGCAGTTCGGCAATTTGCCGAAAATACTGGCGTTTCCATTCCCGAGCCCAACAAAGTAAATCTGAACGATCCAAAATACCAGGAACGGGAGGCTCTTAAAAAAGCTAATGAGCTTGCAGCAACTTACTTCCAATCTCTTTTCAAGGATTCGGAAAAAGGCTTAATTGCGAGAGACTATTTAAAAGAACGTCATTTCACTGGCAAAATTTTAGATCAATATAAAATAGGTTGGGCTAGACCAGAATGGCGAGGGCTGATCCGTCATTTACAAAAAACTAGTAATCTATCCAGAAAAACGGTTCTTCAATCGGGTCTCGTCATTGAAAAAGAGGGAGGATCCAATGTCTATGACCGGTTTCGCGGCCGGGTGATTTTTCCTATCCAAGACGCACACGGCAATATTATCGGGTTTGGTGGTCGAGCCATTACCGATGGCGATAATCCCAAGTATATGAATTCGCCAGAAACACCGCTATACCAAAAAAGTCAAGTTCTTTTCGGAATGAATCTGGCCAAACAATCCATTCGAAAAGAAGGCTTGGCAATTTTAGTCGAGGGCTACCTTGATCAGATGCGTGCTACCCAATATGGGGTGTTGAACACCGTTGCGACCTGTGGCACTGCTTTAACCGCCAAACAAGCAGCTATGCTGAGAAACTATGCCAGTTCTGTTGTGATGGTATTCGACTCAGATAATGCAGGTCGTGAGGCTGCTGACAAAGGTTTTGAGGTTCTTCAAGAAAAGGGACTACAAGTTAAAATCGTCTGTCTACCTGAAGGGCAAGATCCAGATTCATATATACATGAAAACGGTGCCGAAAAATTTCTTAAAAAAGTTCAAACCGCAAAGCCTTATTTGGAATCTTATATTGATGGGGTAATT
>CAZMXD010000200.1:0-3999 GCA_964570185.1 uncultured Nitrospina sp.
TAAAATTCTAGCAGTTTTTCTTTCTATTTTACTTTTCTTTCCTTGGTTGATGCAGTTGATGCTTACATTCACTTCAAAAATTTTAAATAATTTTCCTGAGTATATCCAGTAATGGATATTTTAAATCTCAACTACGCCGAATTTGAAAGGTTTCTATTTGTACTGTTTCGAGTAGGAGCAATGATTATTTTTGTTCCTATTATAGGTAGTAGACAGATTCCCGGAATTTTAAAAATTGGTTTGATACTTTTCCTTTCGATGGCCATTTTTCCTTTAGTTCAGGATAGGCCTATGCCAGAACCAAACGGGATTTTTGAATTGTCAAAGTTTTTAATGGCCGATGTCACAATAGGTCTGGGTATTTCTTACATTTCTAGACTCATATTTACAGCAGTTCAGGTTGCAGGAACAGTAGTAGATTTTCAAATGGGGTTTGGGGTGGTAAATGTTATTGATCCTCAGACAGACACCCAGGTTTCTGTAACGGCGCAGTTACAGAATATCCTTGCTATTTTTATTTTTCTTGCTATCGATGCCCATCATTATATTTTTCATGCGATTGTCGATAGTTTTTTTGTAATCAATCCCTTCGAGATTAATTTTGCAAGCGTAACTCCTGAATATGTGCTCCACCTTTTTTCTGCTACTTTTACAACCGCAGTTAAAATTTCAGCTCCCATAATGGCCATTCTTTTCTTTTTAAGTGTTGGTTTGGGTTTGGTAGCACGAACCGTTCCTCAGATGAATGTTTTTATAGTTGGTTTTCCGTTGCAGATCGGAATAGGGCTTTTAATGGTCGGTTTATCGATCTCTTTTTTTAGTATTCTTGTCCAAAATGAAATGCATGATATGCCTGTAAAATTTATGGGCTTCATGAGAGGACTTTAAGTTTAGAGGGCAAAATGGCGGAAGACAATAAAGACCAAAAGACTGAGGAACCTACATCCAAACGAATCAGTGATACTGAAGATAAAGGTAACTTTGCCCATAGCCGGGAAATTAATTCATCTTTTATACTATTGGCCTCCCTAATAGGTTTTATGATGATGGGCGAGCAAAGCACTAAAAACGTTATGGAGGCATGGCATTTAATGATTACGGACGCCAGCTCGCTTCAGTTATCGACCGATGAGTTTTTTAAAGTGACGGTGAATACAATGAAGGCTTTCATGAAGATCATTGGCCCGTTTCTTTTGTTAATAATGTTTGCGGGTATTTTTTCTAATTTGATCCAAATTGGAGGATTACGCTTTTCTGCGCATCCTCTGACCCCAAAGTTTAACAAGCTGAATCCTTTGAAAGGGTTTGGGAGAATATTTTCGAAAAACTCATTGATGGAGTTGTTTAAATCTTTATTTAAGGTTTTAATAATTTCCACGGCATCCTATTTCACGATTAGTTCTCATTGGAATGAAATTTCTCCTTTGATGGGATTAGGAGTAGGGGAGATATTATCTTTTATGGGGCTTGTAGCTCTTGAGATTATTTTTCAAGTACTGATCATCATGATTTTCCTTTCGCTTCTTGATTTTGCGTTTCAAAAATTCACCTACAAAGAGAATTTGCGTATGACTAAGCAGGAAGTAAAAGAAGAGAGAAAAGAAACAGATGGTAACCCACAAATCAAACAACGCATTCGCAACGTGCAAATGGAAATGGCCCGAAAGCGCATGATGTCAGCCGTTCCGGAAGCTGACGTTATTGTCACCAACCCCACGCATATTTCTGTTGCGATCAAATACGATGCGCTAGCTCATGCTGCACCGATCGTCGTAGCCAAAGGTTCAGGTGATATAGCGATGAAAATTCGAGAAATCGCCAAAGAATATGGGATTCCCATTGTCGAAGACAAACCTCTGGCCAGAGTTTTGAACAAAACCGTGGAAATTGGACAACAAATTCCCGACAATCTATTCAAAGCTGTTGCGGAAATCCTAGCTTACGTCTACCAACTTAAATCAGGTTTGAATCAAAGCTAAGGCTTTGATAATCGCCAAGCTATTTTTAATAGCCAACTGTTAGTTTTTCTAACATTTCCAAATATGGGTTATTAGTGCAACCTCTCTGCTGTGTGAGCGGCACGGCACTTGCAACATTTTCTAAATCAAGAGGTTATGGAGCAATTCTCCTTCCCATTTTAATGGTGAAGAATTAAAAAAGTCATATATTTAAAGGGTTTACTGAGATAGTCGAATAGGTTTCAAGCTGTCAAAACTTTGGTGAATAGAAGGTATGAACCATGACACAAAATGACATTTTAAAAACTATCAGTCAAAGACCTCAGGAGTTATTGGTCGCGGGAGGAATCATTGTAATTCTCGGTGTTATGGTGATGCCAATCCCCACTTTTTTGTTGGATATCCTTATTTCTTTCAGCATTACTTTTTCATTGATCATATTAATGGTGGCTCTTTTTATGTTGTCATCTCTAGAGTTTTCTGTTTTTCCATCTCTTTTGCTAGTTGTCACTCTTTTACGGCTTTCTCTGAATATTGCTTCCACTCGAATAATTTTATTAAATGGAGATCAAGGTGCCAGTGCCGCAGGAGAAGTCATTAAATCTTTTGGTAACTTTGTGGTTGGGGGAAACTTTGTTGTTGGAACAGTTATTTTTATTATTCTGGTTATGATTAACTTCATTGTTATTACCAAGGGTTCGGTAAGGACTTCGGAAGTAGCGGCGCGGTTTACCTTGGATGCCATTCCTGGCAAACAAATGAGTATTGATGCTGATTTGAATGCGGGACTCATTACAGAAAAAGAAGCACGTGACAGAAGAAGAAACCTTGAGCGAGAAGCCGATTTTTATGGTTCCATGGATGGTTCAATACGTTTTGTTCGCGGAGATGCGATTGCTGGTATTCTTATCACCCTTGTAAATATTCTGGGTGGATTTGCCATTGGTGTTTTCCAGCAAGGCATGGACGCTTCTGAAGCCGCTCAAATATATACATTACTTACGATAGGCGATGGTTTGGTTTCTCAGCTTCCGGCGTTGATAGTTTCTACGGCTGCTGGCTTGGTTGTTACCCGCGCACAGTCTGATAAAAACCTACCTGGCGAGTTGTTGAAACAACTTCTTGACCAACCTAATGCGTTTATTATTGCTGCGGGGATTCTTTTCTTTTTCGGTATGATTCCGGGATTGCCTCATTTCCCATTCTTTTTAATGTCCTTGATGGCAGGAACAATTGCCTACCAAAAATTGAAGGCTAATAAAAATATTGAACAGTTGGCACTAAAACAGAAAGATGAAGAAGCTAAGGCACCTTTGGCGGAAAAAGTGGAATCTATTCTTCCATTGGATGTAATGGAATTGGAAGTTGGATATGAGCTAATTCCTTTGGTAGATGCGGAACGAAATGGTGAACTTTTGGAAAGAATTAAATCTATTCGCAGACAATTTGCGCTGGAGATGGGCTTTATTGTACCTCCTTTGCATATTAGAGATAACTTGCAACTCAAATCTAATGAATATTCTGTGGTGATTAAAGGAGTCGATGTGGCCAAAGATTCCATAATGATGGGGCGAATACTTGCTATGAATCCTGGAACAACTGAACAAGAATTAGAAGGTATTAAAACCAAAGAGCCAACTTTTGGTTTGCCTGCTGTATGGATTCCGAGTAGTAAAAAACAAGAAGCGCAATTGGCGGGTTTCACCGTAGTTGATCCGGCAACGGTTATCACTACCCATATTAAAGAAACCATTAAACGACATGCGCATGAATTATTGGGGCGTCAGGAAACTCAGGCACTACTGGATAAGTTTAAAGAGACTAACCCGAAAGTAGTTGAAGAACTGATTCCGAATTTGTTGCCTCTTGGTAAAGTTCAGAAAGTTCTTCAAAATCTACTTAAAGAACAAATTTCTATTCGTGACCTAAGAACGATTCTTGAACAACTTTCCGATTACGCTTCGCTCACTCAGGATGCAGATATTTTGACCGAATATGTTCGGCAAAGTTTAGCTCGTCCTATTACCAAGCAATATCAGTC
>CAZMXD010000201.1:0-3980 GCA_964570185.1 uncultured Nitrospina sp.
AGAAAATTTTGAAGATGTTTTGGCACGCATGGTAGATAACTTGAACCATCATGGCCATTATCTGGAAAGATTGTTTTTCTAGGAGGCAAAAAACCTACCTTTGCTTTATAAACTGGCGGTGTGAAAAAAACATAACTCGTAGTAATTAAAATCGAAAATACCATGGTAAAAAGTATTAAGTATTTTTTTCTTATTAATACTTCTAAAAAATACTCCCAATTAAATTTATCATCTAAAGAAGGAGTAGTTTTTTTTTGAGACAAAGAAATTTCTTTATCGGCCATAAATATTGTTCCGAAAAATGAGGAGTCAAGTTATTGTTTCTTCTTGGTTTTGGGAACCCCTATATGCTTGGAGATTTCCATCATCTTTAAAAAAACCTATTTTACTACGGATTGCATTTTTTTCCAATATGTTACAAAGTGGTGTGTTCTTAGTGGAATTAAATAAAAAATAAAGAAACTATAAGTTTTATGTTCTGATTGTTGCTTGGCATAAAAATAAGAGGCTGAGTGTTCTATTAATTCTAATGAAATAACCTTTAGTTAGGTTAAAAGTTTAAATAATTTATTGGATCGTAATGTGTGGAATTGTTGGTTTTTTAAATTCATCTAACAATTATTCTGATCAGCAGTTGGGTGGAATAATCACTGAAATGTCGCGCGCACTTAAGCATCGTGGGCCGGATGACAAGGGTGTGTGGGTAGATGTGAAAGCAGGTCTTGCTTTAGGGCATAGACGCCTAACTGTATTAGATCTTACTAAAGAAGGTCGTCAGCCCATGGTTTCTTTTGGAGGGCGATATTGCTTGATTTTTAATGGAGAAATTTATAATTTTAAAAAATTAAGAGATGAGCTAAATAAGAATAATGCGGCTATACCCTGGAGAGGAAATTCGGATACAGAAGTATTGCTTGCATCGATTGAATTTTGGGGACTGGAGACAGCGGTCAAAAAATGTATTGGTATGTTTGCCTTTGCACTTTGGGATAAGGAAAAAAAGCTGCTCCATTTGGTTCGTGACCGGATTGGTATAAAACCTCTCTATTATGGCTGGGCCAACGATCTTTTCCTTTTTGCTTCTGAATTGAAACCATTCCATTTTCATCCTGATTTTGAGAAAGAAATTGACCGAAATTCTTTAGCCCTCCTTTTACAATATAATTTTATCCCTGCGCCATTTTCAATATACAAAAATGTTTACAAACTCCAACCTGGAGCTATATTAACGTTGGATTCCCAAAAAAGTGGTAAACAGGTACCCAATTTGGTTAGTTATTGGTCTTTGGATCAGGTGGTTGAGAAAGGTCTTTTAAACCCATTTCAGGAATCTGAAGCTAAAATTGTTGAGGATTTAGAAAAACTTCTTCTTGATTCAGTAAGGTTACGATTGATTTCTGATGTCCCCCTGGGGGCATTTCTTTCGGGAGGGGTAGATTCCTCTTTAATAGTGGCTTTGATGCAAGATCTTGCCGACCATCCTGTGCAAACCTTTACCATTGGATTTTCCGAATCCGAATATAATGAAGCGTATGAAGCCAAGAAAATTGCGCAACACCTAGGGACGAGTCACGCGGAATTATACGTTTCTCCAAAGCAGGCTTTGGATGTTATTCCTAAACTACCTTATCTGTTTGATGAGCCATTTGCTGACTCCTCACAAGTTCCCATGTACTTAATATCTGAGTTCACCCGGGGAAAGGTTGCGGTAAGTTTGTCGGGAGATGGCGGAGATGAACTTTTTGGAGGTTACAATCGTTATGTTTGGGGGAATTGGGCTTGGTCGAGAATTAAAAAAATGCCGCTATGGCTTCGGCAACTGACTGCCAATAGTATAGGGTGTTTATCGCCTTTGTCCTGGGATAGAATTTTTAAGAATTTGGATTTTATTTTACCGAGTTCGTATAAGGTTCCAAACCCTGGGTATAAGTTGCAAAAATTCATTGAACTTCTTGAAAAAAATACCCCAAAGGGTTTATATGCAGCGATGGTTTCCAATTGGAAAGAACCAGCAGATCTAGTAAAAGATGTTACGCAAATTCCAGACTTAATTAAGGGTGGAAAACTGTGGGAGAAAATTTCTGATTTTAAACAACAGATGATGTACATGGATACGCTCTCTTATCTTCCTGATGATATTTTAACCAAGGTAGACCGTGCTAGTATGGGAGTGGGTCTGGAGGCAAGAGTCCCTATGTTGGATCACCGGATTGTAGAATTTGCTTGGCAAATCCCTATGAGAATAAATTTTAAGCAAGGTGCCAATAAAAGAATTCTTCGGAAAATTTTATACAAATACGTTCCGCGCAATCTGGTCGAGAGACCTAAAATGGGTTTTAGCATTCCCATCGACGAATGGCTTCGAGGAGCCATGCGCGATTGGGCTGAAAACCTTTTGAGTGAAGAAAGGCTTTTGCGAGAAGGTTTTTTAAACCCTGTTCCAATTCGCCAAAAATGGAATGAACATCTTTCCGGAAAGAGAAATTGGCAATCCAGTCTTTGGAGCGTTTTGATGTTCCAAGGTTGGCTAGAAAACGAAACGGAATAATTATTAAAACTTCAGGATAAAGAATTTTTTTATTTATTTCCAGAGCGATAACCCACGGCACACCAAAACGGTACTTTCGAAGAAAACTCTATCCGTTCCAGTCCCGACTGTTCCATCATATTTTGAATTTGTTGGCGGGTGAACCGTTTTTCAAATCTTGTTCCAAATCTGTCTAGCGCATCAGTTCGCATAGTGTAAAAGCTAAGATTTCTATACACACTTAATGGAAAAAAGCCTACGTTGACTCCTATTTTTTCTAATACCCAAGAAAGTTTTGCCATTGGGAAATAAACCACAAGCGCAATAAACTGGGTGACAAAATATCTTAACCTAAAGGGAAAGCGTGAAATTATTTTGCGAAGTATATCACTTAACTGCCAAATAAAAGAAAACCATCTTGGTTTATTGTCAAATGCGTAATAAAGATATATGAGGAATGGAGCACCGGGTTTAAGCTTTCTAACGCAGGATTCGATCCCAGCCTGAGTATCAGGAATATGGTGCAAGACACCAAGAGAATAACCGAAATCCAAACTCGAATCTTCAATGGGTATAGAATCAACGGAAGCCTGGTGAAATCGACAATTAATATTGGTGGCAAGATTTTTGCGAGCCAAATTTAAGGCACTGCTTGGATCAATGCAATACAAATGTCCTACTTTTGGTGCCACAAGCTTTGCCCATCGCCCGCTTCCGCAACCCACATCCATTCCTTGTGCTGTTTTGGTTAACAGGTCCCACGGAAAGATGGCGAAATAACTTTCAAATATAATTTTGCGCTCTTGGTCTGAAAGTTCAGACTGGTCAAAGTGGGACCATTCGTCTCCAAAACCATCTACAGTTTTTCTATCAATATTTGGTTTCTTAGCCATTTTCAATTTGGAAAAAACTAGAACAGCTCAAAATATTGTTTTGAGATTTTTTTTATATCAAAATCAGAAGCTCTTTCAGTTGCCAACTTACGGTACTTGTCTCTTAGGAATTCATCAGTCATCATGGTTTTCATGCCTTCTGCTAAAAATCTTATGTTTCTTACAGGAGTTAGCAAGCCATAGAGACCTAATTCAATGTGGTCCTGGATTAGAAGACGTTCATCTGTATGGGGCGCTAAAATTTCTCTGGGACCGTGTGGACAGTCAGTAGAAATTATTGGGAGTCCTGCATTCAATGCTTCGATAAGAACATTTCCCAGACCCTCGAAATCAGAAGAGAAAACAAAGCAATCTGCATTTTTCAAATAGGATTTAATGTTGGATTGGAACCCAGTAAATTGAACTTTCTCATAAATTCCAAGTTCGGCAGACAAATTCTTTAGTGAACCCAGAAGCCTGCCTTGACCTAAGATAACGAGTTTGCAGTTTTCATTTTTCAGTTCGGCAAAAGCCTTTAGAAGCAAAACATGATTCTTTTGTTTTTCCAACCTGGCAATATT